>VBAO01000443.1:713-2260 GCA_005883865.1 Candidatus Segetimicrobium genomatis | reverse complement strand
GGCTCGTCATCATGGGGATCATCTTCCTGTCGATCTATGCGCTCTACCGACCGACCCTCGTGCTCTCCGGCAACATCGGCGAGCGGCTGGCAGCCCAACAGGACGTCCTGCTGGCGCTCGACCGGCTGGCGCGGCCGCTGCACGAAGCGACCATGGCCTTTGGGCGGATCCAGGTCTACCCTCCGGAGGCAGGGTGCGCCGGCGCCTATCAGGCCTGTATCGGGTTCGTCACGGCGCGCAACGCCGGATGCACAGGCCCCTTCCAACGCGTTGCCGGGGCTCCCAACTGGCAGGCCACCATCTACGTATGGCGGGACACCTCCTCGAACGAGATGCGGCTCCGCTGCGACCCGAGCACCACCTTTCCCGCCACGACCTGGCCCCCGCCGACGCTCGAGTCGTCCACGGTGATTGGGACCAGGATGGTGGCCGTTTCGTTTGCATTCGAGCCCGCCGGGAGCCCGGCACCGACCTTGGTCGCGGTCGCCGTCGAAGAGCAGATCGCGGGCCCGGCGCGGTCCGCCCTTCCGGCCACGTTGGTCAACCGGACCGTGTTCGTGCCCCAGAACTGATGCCCGCGACGGGCCGGTCCACCGGCAAGCGGAGCGAGCGCCCCCTCGCCGGCCGGGCCGGCGAACGCGGGCAGATCATGCTGGCCTTGCTGCTGGCCGCGATCCTCATCACGGTGATTAGCGTTTCCCTGGTTGGCATCATGAACACGGATCTGTCCCACGCGTCGATTCAGTATGCGGTCGCCCGCAGCTACTACATTGCGCAGGCGGGCCTCGAGGAGGCCAGGGCGCACGTATTTGCGGCGGCCGACCCGGCGGCCGACGCCACCCCCGCGGCGGGGGTGACCGTGTCCTACGGCGGGGGGGAATTCACCTACTGGATCGATGCCGGACCGGCGACGGGATGCGAGCCCGGGCTCAAGACGCTGGAGGCGCTCGGCCAGGCCGCGGCGCTCGGCAGGCGGATCTCCACGCGGCTCCGGGCGTGCGCCGCCCCCGGGGTTCCTGTCCTGCTGGCGCTCTTCGGGGTGTCCCGCGTGGAGTTCCAGGGAACCTCGCGGACCTACCTGGCCCCGTATGGGGTGGGGAGTCCCGGGGGGGGCGGGAACCTGGGTTCGTTCTCGGAGATCAATTTCGGCGGCAACGACGTCCGCCTGAATGCCCTGAGCGAAGATTCGACCGACCTCGTGACGGTGCGCGAGGGGACCTTCGCGGATTACACGTTGTTCGGATTCCCCGAGCGGCCCCAGTACAACCCCACGCCCACCGCCGAACCGACCCCATGGATCCTCGGGGTGGCCGGCGACCTCGTCAAGGCGCAGCCACCGGCCGGGCTGCTGGTCCCGACCCCGTGCGGGAGCCCGCACGCGTGCGTCACCGTGGGGAACAACGTGACGGACGTCCCGGGGGTCGCGGCCCTCCGCGAAGCCAATTATCTGCGGCACGTGTACCTGCGGCGTATGAGAACGGAGATCGTGCCGCCCCTCTCCCTCGATCCCGCGCTGTTTCAGAGCCAGGCGGAGCAGAATACGGCCA
>VBAO01000443.1:0-617 GCA_005883865.1 Candidatus Segetimicrobium genomatis | reverse complement strand
CGTCGACGGCACCCTGAACGCGTTTCGGACCTGGGACCTGGGCGGCCCGTCCGGCAACGTCACGCTGGTCGTAGCCGGCGATCTGATCATCGGCCCCCAGCGCACACTGACGATCCGGCACGACCTCACGACCGTGTCCGGGCACCGGACCCCCGGGATTATCGTCTTGGGAGCCCCCCAACTTCGCAGCTATCCCATCCCGTCGTGCGGGGGCCAGCGCCTTACTGGATCCGGGCGCTTCGTCATGTGCGAGGGGAGCACGCTCGTCGCCGACGGCCTGATCTACACCGCGGATGGGATGACGATCACCCCCAGGGCGTCCGTGGATCAGGTCGGGGCCATGTATCATAACAACCGGGGGACGCCCAATCCCGGCTTCACCACCCGGGATGCGACGGTCGTGCTGCGATTCGATCCCCTCGCCCTCGCCGCCTTCGGAAAGGGCGCGGCGCTGCTCTCATGGGAGCAGCTGCCCTAGACGCACAGGAGCGTAGCGCCATTCGCCGCAGGGTATATTATGCATGGAAGGGCCGAGGGCGTTCCCTCCTCGGTCATGCGCGTACTCCATGAGGTAAGGGGGTCACCAACATGATGCGGGTCTCCTGCAGGAAGCGGAT
>VBAO01000442.1 GCA_005883865.1 Candidatus Segetimicrobium genomatis | reverse complement strand
CGCGACGAAGCCGCGGCGGTCGTGGACGAAGTCGGGCGCGCGCTGCTCACCACCTACGGGCTCCGCTCGCTCAGCCCCGCCGACCCTGCCTATCATGGGGAGTACGGAGGGGATCCCATCCACCGCGACCGGGCGTACCATCAGGGGCCCGCGTGGGCCTGGCTCGCGGGGGCGTATGCCGAGGCGTACCATCGCGTGTACTGGGACCTCGAGGGGGCGCGGTCGCTGCTGCGCCCCTTCGAGCACCACCTGCGCGACGCCGGATTGGGGACCATCTCCGAGATCTTCGAGGGCGACCCGCCGCACCGGCCCCGGGGGGCCATCGCCCAGGCGTGGAGCGTCGGCGAAGTGCTCCGCGTGTGGCGCGCCCTGGAGCGGGCGTGACGCCGGTCCGCGGCGTCGACCCGCAGCCGTTCGACGAATCCGCCCCGGACGGCCTGGACCGCCTGCCCGATCGCCGCCTGGATCGCGCGGCGGTCCGAGGCGCCGTGCGCCATCACGACATTGCCCCGGATCCCCAGGAGCGGCAGGCTCCCCTGGAGGTCGATCGGGTTCGTGAGTTCCACGAGGCGATCGGCGAGCCCGGCGGCGCGCTCGGCGGGGAGCGCCCCGGAGAGCTCGCGCCGGAGCCAGGCCGCGACCTCGCGGCCCAGGCCTTCGACGGTCTTCAACGTGATGTTCCCCACGAACCCGTCGCACACCACCACGTTGGCGGCCCCGCGCATCAGATCGTGCCCTTCGATCAGTCCCGCAAAGCGCAGCCCGCTGCGCTCGAGCAACCCCGCCGCCTCCTTCACGACCCGGTTGCCCTTGCCCGGCTCGTGGCCGTTTGCGAGGAGCACCACGGTGGGGTCGGGGATCCCGCAGAACACCCGCATGTAGGTGGCGCCGATCACGGCAAACTCGAGGAGATGCCGGGCCTCGCAGTCCATCGTCGGCCCCAGGTCGATCAGGAACGTCTCCGGGTGCAGGCCGAGGATCTGGCGGCCGACGCAGGCCCGCCGCACCCCCTCCAGCATGCCGATCTCCCGGACCGCGGCGAGCAGGGTCGGTCCCGTGCTGCCGGCGCTCACCGCGGCGTCCGCCCGTCCGTTGCCGGCCTGCCGCATCGCCACCGTCATGGACGCATTGGGGGACGCGCGCAGCGCCTGGAGCGGCGAGGCGCCCTCGGGGATCGCGCCCGCGCTGGGCACGACCGCCGCCCGCCCCGATCGGAGGGCGCCGGCCGGAACGAGCGGGCCGAGGGTCTCGGGGATGCCGACGAGGAGGACCTCGAGGCGTTCCGCTTCGGCTGCGGCCAGCGCCCCCTGAACGATCTCCTGGGGAGCGTGATCGCCGCCCATGCAGTCGACGGCGATCCGCAGGGGACGGTGGGGGGCCATCACGCCATCGTGAGCCCGCCGGAGACGCTCAGCACCTGTCCCGTGATGTACCGCGAGGCGTCGGTGCAGAAGAAGGCGACCGCCTCCGCGATCTCCTCGGGCTGCGCGACGCGGCGCATCGGGATCAGGCGGATCATCCGGTCGATGCGCGCGGCGTGCGCGGGATCGGCGCGGTTCTCGACCAGGACCGCGGTCTCCGTGGGACCCGGGCAGACGCAGTTGATCCGGACGTTGCGGGCGGCCATCTCGCGCGCGAGCGACCTCGTGAGCGCGATGACGCCGCCCTTGGCCGCCGAGTACACCGCCTCGCCGCTCGTGCCGACCCGCCCGGCGTCGCTCGCGACATTGACGATCACCCCGCCGTCGTGCTCCGCCATCCACTCGAGCGCCACGCGCGAGCAGAAGATCACGCCCCACAGGTTCGTGTCGATCACGCGGCGCCAGTAGCCGTCGTCCTCCTCGAGGAACGGGGTGGTGAGCGTCCACCCGGCGTTGTTGACGAGGATGTCGACCCCGCCCAACGCCTCGTGGGCTGCTTTGGCGACCGCATCGGCGCCGGCATCTGTGGACAGGTCGCCGAGGGCCACCACCGCCTTTCCTCCGGCGGCGGTGATCTCTCCCGCCACGCGCTTGGCTTCGGCCGGCGCCGAGGTTGGCGAGCCGGAGCGCGATCGCCCGGCCGATGCCGCGTCCTCCCCCGGTGATCACGGCCCAGCGGCCGGCGAGGGGCCCGGTCGCCATCAGTGGCGGCGCCGGGGCCAGGCCGCGTGGAGGGTCTGGCGCTCCCGTTCGTAGATCACCGCGAACTTCTCCGCCGCCTCCTTCCCCGACAGCAACTCCAGTTTGCGCACCTCCAGCGGGTCGGCCGCGTGGATGATCGCGACCTCCTGCGCGGACGGCGGGATCGTGACCGGCACCTTCGCGGGGATCTCGAGGGGAAACCCCGTGCGCTCCCGCACCGTGTCCGCCGACACGCCCGGGTGGAGGCTGCGCGGGACCATGCGGCCCGCGGCGGGGTCCCACCCGAAGACGCCCAGGTCGCTCACGAGGCAGGTCGGCGCCCCGTAGGGACCCAACCACTGCGCCCGCTCGGGCGTGTAGCCCGCCCCGCTGATGAAATCCACCTTGGGCACGACCGTCCGGGGGGAGTGGGAGGTCAGGTAGTACAGCCCCTGCGAGAGGTGGCTCGTATCCTCCGGGATCCCGCGCGAGCCCACGAGGGCGACCTTGGGGTGGTCCCACGGCCCGATCACGGAGATGTTGACGTTGCCGTGCTGGTCGATCTGGGCGGGGT
Organism: Candidatus Segetimicrobium genomatis; assembly: GCA_005883865.1. Classification (GTDB taxonomy): domain Bacteria; phylum Sysuimicrobiota; class Sysuimicrobiia; order Sysuimicrobiales; family Segetimicrobiaceae; genus Segetimicrobium. Next base: position 4,504 of record VBAO01000442.1, on the reverse strand, counting down.
TGATCCAGATCCGGAACCGGTCGGTGAAGATCGCGTCGAAGATATCCTCCATCGTGAGCGGGATGGCGCGCTGGTTGTCGGTCAGGAACTGCCCCAGGGAGAGCGTGGGCAGCGGGACCGCGTCCATGCCGGACTCGGGGGTCGAGAGCACCGCCAGGTCCGGGGCGTGGGTGCTTTTCGCGACGTGCGCCGCGAGCGCGCCCAGGGCGGTCACCGAACTGACGAGCACCTCGCCGCTGAGCTCCCGCGCCATGCAGGTGATGATCAGTTCATCGATGCTGTACGCCGGCATACACGCCTCCTCTGTGCATCGGCGGGCGCCCGGCGGGCGCCGGGGCCGCGTTAGACCCGCAGGCGCTCGCCGAGCATCCGCTCGCTGCCCAGGGTCCGCAGGTAGTCCTGATCGCTCACGTAGACGTAGCGCTCGAGGTAGTCGTGCCAGGCCGCGCGGTCGCGCGCCGCCGCCAGGTACTCCTGGACGTGGGTCAGGTCCGCCCGGTAGTCGGGGGCGCACCCGGTGAAGTGGGCGCCCCAGGGGGCCTCGACGACGCCGGAGACCAGCGTGCGCAGGATCCGGACGTCGCGCCCGTAGGTCTGCAGGCGCTCGGGCAGCAGGATCTGCTCGGCCGACAGAAACGTCTTCCGGGCCGCCTTGGCGCATAGCACGTCCATGTGGCCGTCCCCCAGGATGACCCCGTTGCCCTGGGAATCCGCCAGGTTCACGTGGATCAGCGCCACGTCCGGCCGGAGGGCGGGCACGGCGACCAGGGTCTGTCCCTCGAACGGATCCTGGATCGTGCGAAAGGCGGAGTTGACGCGCAGGAGGTCCGTCCCGAGCCCGGTGTGGGTCGGGAGGAACGGCACCCGTTTGATCGCGGCATCGAGCCCCGCCATCACCGTGAACTCGGTCCATTCCTGGAAGCGGACCGAGCCCTCCTGGCGCGCGCGCCGGAAGTGCGGGGCGAGCCCCATGACCTCGAACCCGACGAACGCGTAGATCGCCTCGGCGACCTTGTCGGTCCCGATCAGGAGGTCGACCTCCGGGCCCCCCACGTTGACGATCAGCCGGAGGTTCTTGCGGCCGCTCCGCGCCAGCGCGCGCACGAGGGCCATCGGCTTGCGCGACAGGGAGGACCCCCCGATCGCGACCGTGGCCCCATCGCGGATCTCCGCCACGACGTCGTCGCAACTGACCACCTTGTTCATGCCCGACCCTGAGCCCGCCGTCGACCACGATCGTCTGCCCGTGCACGAATCGGGCGCCCGGGCTGCAGAGGAACGCGATCACCGCGGCGACCTCCTCGGGCGTGCCCATGCGGCCGCGGGGGGTGTACGATCCGACCAGCCGGTCGAACTCGGCGAAGCGATCCCCGCCGTAGAACCGGGCCGAGTCGGTCGCGATCACGCCCGGGCTGACGCAGTTCGCGGTGATGCCCTCGCGCGCCAGTTCATAGGCGAGGTACCGCGTCCACGTCTCCATCGCCGCCTTCGCCGCGGCGAGCAACGCATAGTTGGGCAAGCACTCGACCGTCCCCTGCCCGCCGATCGTGACGATCGCGCCGTCGCGGCCCTTCATCAGGGGGACCGCCCGTTGGATGCACAGGACCAGGGACCGCACGATGAGGTCGAACGTCCGCTGGATGTGGTGGGGCTTGACCTCCAGCGTAGGTTTGAACGCCGTCGCCGCGTGACTGGCGACGAAGATGTCGAGCGCCCCGAAGCCCTCGGTGATCCGGTCGAAGAGCTGCGTGATCTCGTCGGGCGCCTCGAGGTTCGCGCCCACCGCCATCGCCCGCCGCCCGAGCCCCTGGGCGGTCCGCACCACCTCCTCCGCCATGGCCTGGTTGCGGTGGTAGTGCACCACCACATCGGCTCCTCCGCCCGCGAGGGTGAGGGCCGTGGCCCGGCCGATGCCCCGCGAGGCTCCCGTGATGAGCGCGATCTTGTTGGCGAACGTCCCGGTAAACACGTCGGCGCCTCCTGCCAGGGTGTGTGCGGAGCGGGGTTACCGGCCTGCGGGCGCCCGGACGGCGACCACGCAGTTCTGTCCTCCGAACCCAAACGCGTTGGCGAGCGCCAGGCGAACCACGGCCCTCCGCGCCCGGCGGGGAACGTAGTCGAGATCGCAATCGGGATCGGGGTTCTCGAGGTTGATCGTCGGCGGGATCCGCCCGTCCCGGATGGCCAGCACGCCGACGAGCGCCGCGAGCGAGCCCGCCGCGCCGATCAGGTGGCCGACCATGCTCTTCGGGGCGGTGACGGGAACCGTGCGGGCGCGCCGGCCGAGCCCGTGCTTGATCGCGTCCCATGCGCCACGATCAGATCCACCTCGTCGGGGCCTGCGTGCGCGTCCGCGAGCGCCCGCCGGATCGCGAGCGCCGCCGCCTCGCCTTGCGGCTGCGGGGCGGTCTCGTGGCAGGCGTCGCTCGTCATGGCCGCCCCGGCCAGTTCCGCGTACACGCCGGCCTCGCGCGTTCGCGCCAGATCGTCGCGCTCGACGACAAACACCACCGCGCCCTCGCCGTAGACGAACCCGTCCCGATCCCGGTCGAACGGACGGCTGGCCTTTTCCGGGGCGTCGTTCCGGGTGCTGAGCGCCCCGAGGGCGCACAACGCCGCCCAGACGGTCGGGGTCAGACCGCCCTCCGCCCCGCCGGCGAGGACGTAGTCGGCCTCTCCTGCTTCGATCCACCTCCGCGCCTCCATCAAAGAGATCGTTCCGCTGGCGCACGCCCCGACCGGGGTGTTGGAGGGCCCCCGGAGGCCGAACTGAATGCTCACCGCGGAGGAGGCCATGTTGGCGAGCAACATGGGGAGGAGAAACGGCGTGACGCGGGCGGGAGCCCCGCCGAAGAGCCGCGGAGCTTCGTCATCGATGACCTCGAGCCCCCCGAGCGCCGTGGCGATCGTGACCCCAAACCGGTCGGTGATCTCGCCGAGCGGGGGAAGCCGGGCGTCGGCGAGCGCCTCCTTGGCGGCGGCGATCGCCAGCTGTGCGAACCGGGCGGTCCGGCGCGCGCGCTTGCGCGGCATCGCGGTGAGGGGGTCGAACCCCTGGACGTCGGCGGCGTTCCGGACCGGAAACCCGGACGCGTCGAACCGAGTCAGCGGCCGGACGCCGCTCCGGCCGGCCAGCAGGCTGGCCCACGTTTCGGGGGCCGACAGGCCTACGGGCGTGACCGCTCCAATCCCCGTGATGACGGCTCGGGCCATAAAACCTCCACGAATCCTCCACCTAGGCGGCATCCAACTTTTCGCCACGCTTTGGGGGGTTTCCTACGCGCCGAACGCGCGGTGAAGGCGTACCGACGCCAAAACACGAACAATTAGCTCCTACTTGGCAGACTCCTTCGTCTATGCTATAGTCGAACCGTAATTCGTCGCCCCAACCTACTAGGATTGCGTCAAAAACCGAACGATCTTCGGAGCCCACCACGACGTGGAGCGTCGATGAGAGTTCTCGTGATCGGTTCGGGGGGCCGGGAGCACGCCATTGTGTGGACTCTCCACCAGGAGGGCGTGACCCCGTTTTGCGCCCCCGGCAACCCCGGAATCTCCGAGATCGCGGAATGCCTTCCCCAGTCCCCCGGTGATCCTGCCGCGCTCGCCGAATGGGCGCAGGCCAGCGAGATCGACCTGACGCTTGTCGGGCCCGAGGCGCCGCTCGCCGCGGGGATTGTCGATGTCTTCGCGCAACGCGGGGCGCGGGTCTTCGGCCCCACCCGGTCCGCCGCGATCCTCGAGTCCAGCAAGGTGTTCATGAAGCGGTTGTGCCAGCGGTACGGGATCCCGACCGCGCCGTTCCAGATCTTCGATGCCCCCGGCCCGGCCGCCACCTATGTCGAGCGGGCGGGCCGCCCGCTTGTCGTGAAGGCCGACGGCCTCGCCGCCGGCAAGGGCGTCACGGTCGCCGCGACGCCCGACGAGGGCATCGCCGCCGTGGAGGCGACCATGGTGGCCCGGTCGTTCGGGGACGCCGGGGCCCGCGTGGTGATCGAGGACGTGCTCGAGGGCGAAGAGGTCAGCGTCTTCGCGTTGTGCGACGGGACGGACGCATCGCCGCTCATCCCGGTGCAGGACCACAAGCGGTTGTTGGAAGGGGATCGCGGCCCGAACACGGGCGGGATGGGCGCCTCCGCGCCGGTCCCGTCGGTCTCCCGGGAGATGCTGGGGCGGATCGCCGACGAGATCCTGGAGCCGACGATGTGGGCGATGGCGCAGGAAGGGAGACCCTTTCGCGGCGTGCTGTTTGCGGGGTTGATGCTCACCGCCGAGGGACCGAAGGTGCTGGAGTTCAATGTCCGGCTCGGGGATCCCGAGACGCAGGCCCTGCTCCCCCTCCTCGACGGCGGGCTGGCCGAGGGCGCGGAGGCGGTGCTGAGCGGCCGCGTCGAGCGGTGGGTCCCGCGGTGGCGTCCCCAGAGCGCCGTGTGCGTGGTGCTCGGCGCGGAAGGCTACCCCGGGCGGCCCCGGACCGGCCGCGCGATCTCCGGGCTCAGCGACG
>VBAO01000441.1 GCA_005883865.1 Candidatus Segetimicrobium genomatis | reverse complement strand
CTACGACGTCGCGGGGTTTCCCAAGATCCTCGGCCGGGATCTGATCGACAACCTCACCGAACAGGCGATGCAGTACCACCCCACCGTGTGTCTAGGGCAGACCGTAGGATCGCTGACCGTCCAACCCGACGCCACAATCCTGCTCGCCTCGGATGGGACGGAGCATCTCACCCGCACGCTGCTGATCACCGCGGGGATCGGGGCCTTCCACCCCAAGACGTTCAAGAATCCCCTGATCGACGGGTTCGACGGCCGGGGGTTGTACTATTTCGTCCGGAGCTTCAAGGACTTCAAAGACCGGCGGGTCTTGATCGTGGGCGGGGGAGACTCCGCCGTCGACTGGGCGCTCGGGCTCCTGGGGATCGCGCGGTCGATCACCCTGATCCACCGCCGGGACCAGTTCCGGGCGCACGAAGACTCGGTCCAGAAGATGCTGACCTCCCCCCTGATCCAGGTCAAGACCTTCTACGAACTGCGACGCCTGGAGGGAGACCGTCAGGTCGAGCGCGCCGTCATCTACAACAACAAGACCAACGCCGACGAAACGATCGAGGTGGATGCGGTCGTCGCCTCCCTCGGGTTCCTGAGCACCCTCGGGCCGATCCAGGGATGGGGGCTCGAGCTGGAGCACGACAGCATCCGGGTCAACACGCGCATGGAGACCAACCTGCGGGGCGTGTACGCGTCCGGGGACATCGTCACCTACCCGGGCAAGGTCAAGCTCATCGCCACCGGTTTCGGCGAGGGCGCGACCGCGATCAACAACGCCGCCGCCTATATCAACCCCAAGGCGAGCGTCTTCCCCGGCCACAGCAGCTCGCAGGACGTGCACGAGAAGCAAAAGGTCTCGGCGAAGACCTAAGCAACGGCGTTAAGGCGGCTTCTCCGCCCCCAACGATCCAAGATCTTCCGGAGACAGGTTCCCGCTCCTCCACAACGGTAAACTTCCCCGGCTATGCGTCAGTCGGCACGTACGCCTCCCGTACAAGAGATCGCGGGCGGCCGTCGGCCGCCATCGCGCGCGTACCGCCGCTTCCGCTCAGCGCTCGTCGCTCGCCGGCGGGATCTCGACGTGGATCTTGGCGACGGTGTAATGCTTGACCTTGAGCGTCCACGCCGAGTCGATCGCCGCCTCGGCGCCGGCGTAGGGTAGGAACAGCGTCAAGTTCGACACGTACAGGGTCTTGCCGTCCAGGCTGAAGGCGGGGCTGGCGGGGAACAGCAGGCCGCGTACCTCACCGTCCTCGGTGATGCCGTTAAAGTCCCCGAGCTTCGCGATCACCTTCCCCTTCGGGTCGATGACCACCATCTCGTCCTCCTGGTTGGCGCAGACCCAGAGATTGTCGTGCGCGTCGATGGCGATGCCGTCGGGGGCGTTGATGCCGGTGATGAAGATCGACGCCTGGCCCGCGCTGCCATCCGCGTTCACCGGAATTTGGATGATCTGATGGGCGGCGGTGTTCGCGACGAACATGATCGTGCCGGCGTTGTTGAACTCGACGCCGTTGGCCCCGAACGGCGGCGTGAGCCCTTGGCCGGGGCCGAGCAAGGGGCCATGACTCCATTGGGTCGGCGGTCCGCCATTGGGTCCGGTCTTCCAGATCACGCCGTTGAAGGAATCCGACACGTAGACGTTGCCCTGCCTGTCGAAGGTCAGCGCGTTGAGGCCCGGGTTCGGCAACGTGGGCGTCATGAACACCGACGACTCGCCGGTGACCGGGTCCACGTTCAGGAGCACGCCCGCCCCAAAGTCACAGATCAACAGGTCCCCGGTGACCGGGTTGAAGGCCAGCCCGAGCATGTGCGGGCTCGAATGGGCGATGCGGACCTGCCTCACCAGGTGTCCATCGGGCCTGAAGACGAAGAGCGCGGCGTTGCCGGTGATGGCGCCCCTGCTGTTGAAGCCGAACGAGGGGACGTAGATGTTGTCATCGGGGCCAACCGTCAGGCCCTCGACGCTGCTCGGCGCGCCGGGAGACACCTCCGGCAGGACGGCCAGGACGTCGACCGCACCCCGATTCCAGGCTCCGGCGGGGAACCCTACGCTCAGCACCACCAGAGACGCCAGCGCTGCCGCGCCGATCACGAGCTTCCTCATGAGCGACCTCCCGTGAATGACCTTCCGGCCTGCTCGTCGGCGTGGTAGCTGCTCCGGACGAGCGGCCCCGATTCGACGTGGCGGAACCCCAAGCCCTGCCCCTCCCGCTTGAGCGCGGCAAATTCCTCCGGATGGTAGTAGCGGGCGATCGGGCG
>VBAO01000446.1 GCA_005883865.1 Candidatus Segetimicrobium genomatis | reverse complement strand
TCATGGTGCGGAGCGTCCCGGCGTCAATTCGTGCGACGATTTCCCCATTATCCTGCGGCATCACCGGGAAATCCGCCGCGGGCAGCCCCAAGATCTCGAACTTGATGTTCTCGCAGGTAATCCGCACTTTGGTATCGCCTTCGGTCACATCCAGCGAGACCGTCGCGGCCGGCAAGTTGGACACGATATCGCCAAAGATCCTTGCCGGAAGAGTAATGTTGCCGGTTTCTGCCGTTGTCGCGGTGATCTGGGTCTCGATGCCCAGTTCCAAATCCGTTGCGATGAGCCGCAGGCCATTCGGAGTCGCCTCGAGTAACAGATTGGCCAAAATCGGCATACTCGCCCGACTCGAGATGGCACGACTCACGGTTTGGACTTCGCGCAACAGATGTTCTTGTGCACATTGCACGCGCATATGGGTGCCCCCTAGTACTATTGTATCATTAAGAAATTCGTCGTATTAGTACTAGGACCTATGGATAACGTGGATAACCCGGTTTTGGCCTGATCGCAGCGGCCTGGGTGAGTGGGAAAGTTGTTGACCGGCTGGGTCTGGTTATCCAGGATATTAAGAACCGGTGGATGCGTGCGACCAGGGGAGGAGCATAAGCTAGGGTTTATCCCCGCTGGCCGAACGCTCGGTTTGGAAGCTGTTGACAAGATTCTTGATCCCGGCCGCAAGATGCGCATCCTGTGTAACGGCACCGCGCACCCGATCGCAGGCGTGCATCACGGTCGTGTGATCGCGGCCGCCGAACTCCTCGCCGATTCTTGGGAGCGACGCATCGGTTAATTCGCGCGAGAGAAACATCGCGACTTGTCGTGGAAACGCGATGCCCTTCGTGCGACGCTTCGCCTTCATGTCCTCGACGCGGATGCCGAAGAATTCCGCGACCGCCCGTTGGATGGCTGCGATGGTCACGGGACGCACGCGGGCTTGGGGGAGGATCTCCCGCAGGACTTCTGCGGCGAGCTCGACGGTGACGCGCCCGCCGGAAATCTGCGCGTGGGCGCGCAGACGGCTGAGCGCCCCTTCGAGTTCACGGATGTTCGAAGAGATCCGCTGCGCGATGAACTGGACGACGTCATCGGGAAGATCGATCGCATCGAGTTCGGCCTTTTTGCGGAGGATCGCGATCCGCGTCTCATAGTCCGGCGGCTGGATGTCGGCGATCAGGCCCCATTCGAACCTGGACCGCAACCGATCCTCCAGCGTGGGGATGTCGCGGGAGAATTCCTCTTGGGTGCGTTCCTTGCCGGCCAGGAACTGGATATCGTCGATTAGGAGCACGTCGGCGGTGCGGTATTTGTTTCGAAATTCAACGGTTTTGTCGTCGCGAATGGAGTTGATGAGGTCGTTGGTGAACTTCTCCGATGACACGTACATGACCCGGACGATCTGTTTGTGGGTGAGGACGTAGTGGCCGATGGCCTGGAGGAGGTGGGTCTTGCCCAATCCCACGCCGCCGTAGATGAAGAGCGGGTTGTACGCCCTCGCGGGCGCCTCGGCCACCGCGAGGGCGGCGGCGTGCGCGAAGCGGTTCCCGCTGCCGATGACAAAGGTGTCGAAGGTGTAGCGCCCGGTGGCGGCCAGCGCCTCGGTGGAGACCGGGCGCGCGGGCGAGGCCTCGCGGGGCGCGGGGACGGGGGTGGGCTCCCCGGCGGTGACCACAAACTGCACATCGACCCCACGCATGAGGACCTTCTCGAGGGTCTCGACGATCAGCCGCCGATAGCGCCCTTCCAGCCATTCCTTCGCAAACAGGCTTGGGACCGAGAAGACAAAGACATCCTGGCTCAGCCCCATCGGGCGCATCGCCTTGAGAAACGCCTCGTAGCTGGGCTTGCTCAACTGACGTTCGATCCTTGGGAGGGCCTGTTGCCAAGCCTGATTCGCGGCGAGATTTGGCGATTCCATCAAGAGCCTCCGTCCTAGGGCTTGAACACCGTGTCGAGGTAGGTGATCCCCTCTTCGGTGAGCGTGCGCTTCCCAACCCCGCGGGAGGCCACGAACTGCAGAGACTTCAGGGCACCGAGCTCGCGGTAGGCGGTGCTGAGGCTGACCCCGAGCTCTTTGGCGATGGATGAGGGTCCGACGGACCCCAACTCGGCGACGAGCAGGAGGACTTTGCGTTGCCGGTCAGTGATCCTGGGTGGAAGCGTCGCATGGTCCGGTGGGACCGCGGGGGCGGAATGTGGAAGCGCAGCGGGGGCTCCCGCGGTCGGCGCGCCGACACGGAGGGTCACCACCGTTCCTCGGTCGAGGTTGTCTTCGATGGAGATCGCGCCGCCTAGGAACGCGAGTTGTTCGCGGGCGACGGGCAGGCCGGATCCCACGCCCTTGATGAACTGTCGCATCTCGCGGGTCGCGGTCGTAAATCCGGGCATGAAGACCCGGTCCTTGTCCCGGATGCCCGGTCCCTGGTCCGAGATTCGGATGGTATTGCCGTTGTCCATCACGGTCACGACCGCGTCCTGAAAGAAGGCGTGGATGAGGTTTTCGAGGATCTCCCTGATAACCACAAACGGGATTCGCCCTCCGCGCTCCCGCGCGTACTCGAATGTTCGAGAGGCGAGCGCTCCCACCAGTTCGTTGAAGTCCTCTCCGGAGAGCGTGACGACCTGCGGCGACGCCAGGAGCGTATCATAAACCGCTACACGCACCTCGGGGGGTTGGCCTGTTTCTTCCGATATGCCCTTGTGCTTCGCTATGAGCCGCAGGAGGAAATCCTGCATCGATTCCGTCTCCACATGTGCAGCCTGAAATTTTGGATGGATCCGATGGTCATCCTTCAGGCGCACCGGCGTTGGTCGAGTTTTCCTGCCTGCCCGCTGACGTGTTACCGGACGGTCAATCTTGTGGAAAGAAGACGCTTGATACTCTTTGGTTTCCCGATGCTTTCCTGAGGGGCCACCAGCTGGATCGCTACGGGAGTACTGGAAACAACGGGTTCTGCGCCACTCCCCTCGTTATCCACAGGTGTGGAAAAGATTGTTGATAACCTACAAGATCTCCTCCTTTCCGTCTAGATTGTTTGATGTGATGCTGACGACCGATGCACCGATCCATTCGGCGTCCTTTGACGGGCGGAAGAAAATCTGGACAACTCCGGTGGTTATCACGAGGTTATCCACACCCTGGGACCTCGCCCGGATCGCGTTGAACGGCCCGATGTTCCTGTGTTATAGTGGGCTCTGGCGCCGGGCGTGCCCCTCCATCTCTGGAGCGGCCCGGTCGCGGACCGCCGGAGGGCGACCCTGTGAAGCGTACGTTTCAGCCAAACAGACGGCGTCGGAGCAAGACCCACGGATTTCGCGCCCGAATGCGAACCCCGGGGGGCAGGAACATGCTCCGGCGGAGGCGGGCCAGGGGGCGCCTCCGCCTGGCCTCGTCCTGAGCGACGCGGCCCGAGCCCAAGGGGGACATGAACGGCTGAGGGCTGCTGGCTCCGTCGAGTTTCGCCGGGTGTATCGCGAGGGCCGGCGGTTTCCGGGGTCGATTCTCGTGCTGTACGTCCGGCCGACAGAGGGACCGCGTAAGGTCGGAATCACGGCGGGCCGGCGGTTCAAGGGGGCCGTGGCGAGAAATCGCGCGAAGCGACGATTGCGGGAAGCGTTCCGGCGGATTGCCGGGCGCCTGCGCGATCAGGGGGATCTCGTTCTCGTCGCCCGTCCCCAGGCGTTGACGGCCCCATTCGACATGCTGATATCGGAAATGGAAACCCTGCTGGTGGCCGGGCATATGCTCGCGGAGGGTGCATCGCGTGAGGTCGGTGGCTAAGGGTGCCGGGGTGGCGGCGATTCGTTTTTACCAGCGGTGGATTTCGCCGTTCCTCCCTCCGTCTTGCCGGTTCTCCCCCTCGTGTTCCGAGTACGCCGCCCAAGCGGTCGGACGGCACGGTGTGCCCCGAGGGGTCTGGCTGACCCTCCGGCGATTGCTCCGCTGCCACCCCTTCCACCCCGGTGGGTATGATCCGGTTCCTTAGGTTCCTGGAGGCCCGGTAAGTGAATCAGATGCTGGAATCGATCAGCCAGGCGCTCCGCAGCGTCCTGGAATTTTTTTACGGATTCACGCACGACTACACGCTCGCGATCGTCTTCCTGACCCTGGTGGTGAAGCTCGTCCTCCACCCGCTCACCCGGGTGCAGCTGCGCTCCATGAAAGGCATGCAACTGGTGGCGCCCCACATGGAGGCCCTCCGGCGGAAGTACAAGGACGACCCCCGGACGCTGAACCAGGAGATGATGAAGCTCTATCGGGCGCACAACGTCAACCCCGCCATGGGGTGCCTCCCGCTGATCGTCCAGATGCCGGTGTTCATCGCCCTCTGGCGGCTGCTGTATACCAAGGGCTTGTTCGGCGCTGCGGCGGTCCTTGGAATCCCCTGGATGCGGCTCGATCAGGTGCCAAGCGTGAAAGGGATTTTCGATGCGGTCGCGGGGGGCCACCCAGAGCGGCTTCTGCTGATCATCTTTCCGATCCTCGTCGGTGGGACGATGTTCTTGCAGCAGCGCTTGACCATCACCGATCCTCAGCAGGCGCGGATGTTCCTCCTCATGCCTGTGATGATGGGGTACTTCGCCTTCATCTATCCGATCGGGGTCTCGATCTACATGATCGTCTCCACGCTCGCCTATGTCGGGGAGTATCACTGGGTGGTCGGCCGGCCGCATCCGATGATCACGGCGCCGCCGAAGTCGCAGGCGGCGGCCCAGGCGAAGCCAACCCCAGGGGGCCACCCTCCCGCCTCGGAGCCGAAGGGCAGGAAAGGAGCCAAGCGCCGTGAAGTCGGCTGAGGGGT
>VBAO01000449.1 GCA_005883865.1 Candidatus Segetimicrobium genomatis | reverse complement strand
CACACGATGCTGGGTCATCGCCAGCGGTATCAGAATGGGTTCGACAGCCAGGGCTTGTGGGTGGAGGTCGAAGTCGAGAAGGAGCTCGGCTTCAAGAGCAAGCGCGACATCGAGAAGTTCGGCATCGCCGCGTTTGTGGAGCGCTGCAAGGCGCGCGTCGTCCACTACGCCGGCGTGCAGACCCAGCAATCCCTCCGGCTGGGATACTGGATGGACTGGGATCACTCCTACTACACGATGTCCGATGAGAACAACTACTGCATCTGGCTGTTCCTCAAGCGGTGCTGGGAGCGGGGCCTCCTGTACAAGGGCCACGACGTCATGCCGTGGTGTCCGCGGTGCAGCACCGGACTCTCCGAGCACGAGATCGTCACCGAGGGGTATGTCGAGGTCACCCACCCCGGCCTGACCGTGCGGCTGCCCCTCCGGGACCGCCCCGGAGCGTATCTGCTCGTCTGGACGACGACGCCCTGGACCCTGACCAGCAACGTGGCCGTGGCGGTCAACCCGGCACTGACCTACGTCCGGGTCGAGCAGGGGCGGGACACCTACTACCTGTTGCGCGACCGGCTCGAGATGCTGCGGGGCGCCCACCGCGTCCGGGAGGAGCTCCCCGGCTCCGCGATGGTCGGATGGGTCTACACCGGTCCATACGACGACCTCCCCGCCCAGCAGGGGGTGGAGCACCGCGTGATCCCGTGGTCCGACGTCAGCGCGGCGGAGGGCACCGGGCTCGTGCACATCGCCCCCGGGTGCGGGGCGGAGGACTTCGCCCTCGGCAAGGTGCACGCCCTTCCGGTCCTGGCGCCGATCGATGAGTTCGGCATCTTCACCGGCCAGTTCGGCTGGCTCGCGGGGAAGCACGTCTACGACGTCGCCGGGCCCATCCGCGAGGACCTCGAGCGCCGCGGCCTCCTGTACCGGGCGGACGAGTACACACACCGCTATCCCGTGTGCTGGCGGTGCGGGAGCGAGCTGGTCTTCCGCCTGGTCGACGAATGGTTCATTCGGATGGACCCGCTCCGCGCCCCGATGATCGCCGTCACCGAACGGATCCGGTGGATCCCCGAGTTCGGCCTGGAGCGCGAACTCGACTGGCTTCGGAACATGCACGACTGGATGATCAGCAAGAAGCGGTACTGGGGGCTGGCGCTGCCGATCTATGAGTGCCAGGCGTGCGGCTCGTTCGAGGTGATCGGGAGCGAGCACGAGCTGCGCGAGCGGGCGGTCGAAGGGTGGGGAGCGTTCCAGGGGCACACCCCGCATCGGCCGTGGATCGACGCGGTCAAGATCCGGTGCCGCGCGTGCGGCGGGATCGTCTCCCGGATCCTCGACGTCGGAAATCCGTGGCTCGACGCGGGCATCGTCCCGTACTCGACGCTCGGGTACCGCCACGATCAGGCGACGTGGCGGGAGTGGTTCCCCGCCGACTTCATCACCGAGGCGTTCCCCGGCCAGTACCGCAACTGGTTCTACTCAATGCTCGCGATGAGCACCGTGCTGGAGGACCGTGAGCCATTCCGGGTGTGCCTCGGTCACGCGATGGTCCGGGACGAGCAGGGCCGGGAGATGCACAAGTCCTCGGGGAACATGATCGAGTTCAACGAGGCCGCGGAGAAGATGGGCAGCGACGTCGTCCGGTGGCTGTACGCGATGCAGAACCCCGCCCAGAACATCAACTTCGGCTTCGGCCCGGCCGACGACGTCCGCCGCCGGTTCGTCCTGCCCCTGTGGAACGTCTATGCGTTCTTCGTCACCTACGCCAACCTCGACCGTTTCACTCCGGCGGTACCCGGCCGGCTGGAGACGCCCGCGGTGCTGGACCGGTGGGTGCGCGCCCTCCTCGCCCGCCTGATCACCACCGTGCGGGCGTCCCTCGATGATTTCGACGTTTCGGGGGCCGCCCGGGCGATCGAGCGCTTCGTCGAGGATCTCTCGCTGTGGTACGTCCGCCGGGGCCGGCGCCGCTACTGGAAGTCGGAGCTGGATGCGGACAAGCAGGCCGCGTATCAGACCCTCTACGTCCGGTCGGTCTCGCCCGGCGCCCCGGAGAGCGTTCATCTGTGCGAGATGCCTGTGGCGGACCCGGCGGCGGATGACCCGGCGCTGATCGAGGCCACCGAGCGCACGCGCGAGCTGGTGTCGCTCGGACGCTCGGCCCGCAACGCCGCCAAGATCCGAGTCCGTCAGCCGCTCGCGGCGGCCATCGTGATCGACCGGTCGGGAATGATCGAGCGCTACCCCGAACTCGCCGAGCACATGCGGGACGAGCTCAACGTGAAGGCCCTCCGGTTTGCGGCATCCTACCGCACGCTCGGCCGGCTGGAGGTCCGCCCCCGGTTCGATCTCCTGGGCCCCAAGTTCGGCGGCCGTATCACCGCGATCGTTGAAGGGCTGCGGGAGCGCGGCGAGGCCTTGGTGGACGAGACCCCGGCGCGCGAGCCGTTCCGCCTGCGGCTTGAGGGCGGCGAGGAAGTGGTGCTGGAACGCGCGGAAGTGGACGTGCGGATCCACTGGAGGGCGGGCCTGGTCGGGGCCGGCGACGGCGGAATGTGGGTGGTGCTCGAGACGACACTCACCGATGACCTCGTCCGCGAAGGCATGGCCCGCGAGCTCATCCACCAGATCCAGCAGTTGCGCAAGGAGGCGGGTTTCCAGATCGCCGATCGGATTACGCTGTACTACGAGGGGGATTCCGCCCTTGCCGAGGTATTGTTGAAACACCGCGACTACGTCCTGCGCGAGGTGCTGGGCCGGGAGGCCCGGGCCGGGCTCCCCCCGGCCGGAGCGGCGATCCACCGCAAGGCGCTCCGCCTGGACGGCCGCGAGATCATGGTCGGGATCGCGCAGATCACGTGAGCGGACCGAGCCGGAGGGAACGCATGGGTCGAACGCA
>VBAO01000448.1 GCA_005883865.1 Candidatus Segetimicrobium genomatis | reverse complement strand
AAACACCTCCACGTAGACCGACGCGACCGTGCGCAGCGCGCGGGATGGCGCGGTCTTCAGGACGGCGAAGAGGACCCCCAGCAGGATGGCGACGATCAGGGCGCCGATGGTCACCTGGATCGTCGTCACGGCGCCGACCAGCAGCGCGCGGGCGATGTCGGGGATCTTCGCGAACGCCCGTCCCCACGAATCCCCCGTCATGAATAGGCTTGCCGGTCCAGCACCGCGCTCAAGAACGCCCGCGTCCGGGGATGATCGGGCGCCCGAAACATCTTGTGCGGCGCCCCGGCTTCCACGACCAGGCCGTCGTCCATGAAGATGACGCGATCGGAAACATCCTCGGCGAACTGCATCTCGTGCGTGACGACGATCATCGTCATGCCTTCGGCGGCGAGCTGCCGCATCACGTTCAGCACCTCGCCGATCAGCTCCGGATCGAGCGCGGACGTGACCTCGTCGAACAGCATCAACTTGGGACGCATGGCCAGCGTGCGCGCAATGGCTACGCGCTGCTGCTGGCCGCCGGAGAGCCTCTCGGGATACACGTCGCACTTGTGGGCCAACCCGACCTTCTTCAGGAGCTCCAGGGCCAGCGTGCGGGCGTCGGCCTTCGACATCTTCAACACCCTGAGCGGCCCGACCATGATGTTCTCGATCGCCGTGAGATGCGGGAAGAGGTAAAATCGCTGAAAGACCATGCCCACCTTGGTCCGGAGGCGGGCGATCTCGCGGTCTCGCATCTCGACGTGCCGGCCGTCGACCATCCTCTCGCCGACCAGCTCCCCCTCGATGTACACGTGTCCCTGGGTCGGCTTCTCGAGGTGGTTGATGCATCGGAGGAGCGTCGTCTTGCCGGAGCCGCTCGGGCCGATGATGGTCAGCTTCTCGCCGGCGGCCACGGTGAGATCGATGCCCTTGAGGACCGCGAGATCCCCGAACCGCTTGTGCAGGCCGGCGATCCGGAGAAGCGGGGCCGGGCCCGGCGGGGTGCCCGGGCCACGGTGCTCCGCGTCCACCGATGCGGACCGCTAGACGCGCGGCGCCATTATCTGCGCCATTATCTGAATAAGGACGAGTAGTCCTTCGCGGGATGCGCGCCGGGGCCGATGATGTTCCCCTGGGCGTCGCGATCCACACCGATCCGTGGATTCTTGCCGGGGGGCACCAGATAGTCCGGGTTCTTCACCCCGTACTTGGCCAGCAACTCGGCGTTCTTCTTCGACGCCCAGAGCCACTTGACCCCGCGGTTGACGCCGTCGAACAGGTCATGATTGTCCATGTTCATGCCCATGACCGTGTGCTGCTTGCTCGTGAGCTGCGGGAAGTTCGGATTGGGTTTGATCGGGATCTGCTTGAGCCCCCAGCCGGGGTTTTGAAGAATGAGATAGTCGACCGTGGGGGCGTCGAGGATCGCAAAGTCCAGGCGGCCGGCGGTGACATCGCGGGTGCAGGCGTCCGAGGTGTCGTACAGCTTGACCTCGGTCGTTCCGGGCACCTGCTTCATCTCGGGAACGATGGTAAAGCCCGTCACCGTCCCGATGGAGTGGCCCTTCATGTCATCGATCCCCACGGATTGCGTGAACTTCATGCTCTTCTTCATGGTGACGAACGTGCCCGCATAGTAGATCGCATCGGTAATCAACATGACCTCGGCCCGCTTGGGCGTCCAGCCCATGTTTCCCAGCATGATGTCGGTCCGGCCCGTCTTGACCGACTCGATGGTGGCTGACCATTCCATGAGCGACGGCTTGACGCCGAGGCCGAGCTTCGCGGCGATCGCCGCGATCATCTCCCCGTCGGTCCCGATGAGCTTCCCGTCCTTGACGCTCGTCATCGGCATGTCGCCGTTGATCGCGACGGTGATGACGCCGGGGTTGACGGTCTTGAACTTCGCAGCGACCTCCGTGATCTCGAGCAGCCGCCCGAGCGCGCCGGCGCCCACCCCGAGTAGCGCCGCGCGTTCGAGCAATGTGCGGCGGGAAACCCCCCCTGTGCGCCCCTCACGCCGAAGCCGGTCGTCCATCATGAGAGCATCCCCCCCTCATCCTTCCGTCCACGATCAATTCTTCTCCACGGCGGCCCCCGCAACCTCCGGATTCCCAGTGCGCGTCGCATCGGGAGGTGTTGACATACATATCAAACACGCTATGATCGGCGTACGATGAGAAAGGCGATGGTTTACCTCACCGAAGCACAACAGGCGGCGCTGGCCCGTTAGGCGGTCGATCGCCTGCTGGCTTCCGAGGCGCGGCCTCGACGGCGCGCACGGTTCGTCGGCATTGCGTCGGGCCCGGAGCAGGGGCCCATTTCGGAGCACGTCGAGGACCTCCTCCGCGACTACCTGCGGCGCCAATCCCTCTGATCCTGGTTGATACACGCGCGCATCTAGGCGTTGGCCGACCGCAATGATCGCATCAAATCTCCGCGGTCTTCACCTATGACCGGCGCGACTTCGGATTGTATCGCCCAACGTTTGCCGCGTCGCTCACGCTCGTACCGTAAGACGCGCTGGGAAATTCCCCGCGGGTCGGGCGCGTTGAGCCATGCGAGAACAGCGTGGGAAAGGAGGATTCCAGGATGGAGTGGGGATCGGTGTTTGCCCAGGGGTTGGACTACCGCGAGTTCCTCGCGGCGCACGCCACGCCGGATCAGCGGAACCGGTGGCAGGCGGTCTACGATAAGGTGGCATTCAGCCCGGAGCAACGAGAGCTGCTCGCCGGGTTCGTCCGCGAGATGCGCGTGCTGTGCATCGCCGGCGCGTGGTGCGGGGACTGCGTGAACCAGTGCCCGATCATGGCGCGCATCGGCGAACAGAACCCGAAGATCGCAGTCCGCTTCGTGGACCGGGATGTCCACGCCGCCGCCCAGGACGCGGCGTTGATGAACCTCGGCCGGCGGGTCCCCGCGGTCGTCTTCTTGAGCGAGGACGACGCCGAGTGCGGCCGGTACGGGGATCGCACGCTCGCGACGTACCGGCAGATGGCCGCCGACCGGCTGGGGCCCGCATGCCCCACGGGGATCGTCCCTCCAGGGGCTGCGCTGATGGAGGCGGTGACATCGGAGTGGGTGGGGCAGTTCGAGCGGATCCAGTTGATGCTCCGCCTCTCCAAGCGGCTCAGGGAAAAGCACGGGGACTGATCGCTCAGGCGCGAAGCATTCGTTAGGCTCCTCGTTGACAGGGGTAGGGGGGTAGGCTAGGATATATGTGACGGGAAATCTGTCTCCGTCGAAAAAACGTCATACATCGGGAGCCCCGTCATGGATCAGGCTCAACGCCCCCAGGAGCCCCAAGACGACCCCGAACAACTCGCCCGGTTCGAGCAGCGGATCCAGTCGGGCGACCAGATCGAGGCTGGCGAGTGGATGCCGGAAGCCTACCGGTTCGAGGCCGTCCGGCTGATCCAGATGCACGCCAACTCGGAGATCATGGGGGCGCTCCCCGAGCGGGAGTGGATCCCGCGCGCGCCGACCCTGGCCCGCAAGCTGGCGCTCACCGCCAAGGTGCAGGACGAAGTCGGGCACGCGATGCTGCTGTACCGGGTGGCGGAGACGCTCGGCCGGTCCCGCGAGGAGATGTTCGCCGAGCTGGTCGAGGGCCGGGCCCGGTTCCACAACGTGTTCCATTATCCCGCGGACACGTGGGCGGATGTCGCGATCATCCAGGTCTTTGTCGACGGCGCCGCGATGCAGACGCAGGGAGCCCTGC
>VBAO01000447.1 GCA_005883865.1 Candidatus Segetimicrobium genomatis | reverse complement strand
GCCGGTGCCGCGTGGAAACCGCCTCGCTCCCCACCGGCTCCGCCGTCAGGACGTAGTCGTCGATGATGATCTTCAGGATGCCGCGCTTTCGCGCATCGAGATCGTCCGCCATTCGGCTCTCCACGTTTAGCACTCAAGCCCTGTGAGTGCTAAGGGTGGCCTGCGTTCAGCCTACCATCCACCAAAGAACAGTGTCAAGCAAACGGTGCTCCGCCATTACATCTCGCCGCTCCCCGCCGGACGAGGCCGGGATCGGCCCCGCTGAGTGAGCGATCCCAGGAGCGCCAGCTCGCGAACGCCGAGGATGGCGCAGACCCCCAGGTAGGCCGCGGCTCCCGCGGCGAGCGCCGCAGCGAGCGGAATCGCCGCTCCCGAAAACCCGGCCGGCCCGACGACGCGCCCCACCGCCTTTAATGTACCCAGGGACACGAGGGCCAGGACAGCGCCCGCAATGCCCGTGCGCACACCGGTGGCGGCCACCGCCATTCCGTCGATCCCGCCGAGGCGCCGGCGAAGCACGCCCAGCATCCATCCCACGTTCGCGAGCGCCACGAGCGAGGTCGACAGCGCGATCCCTACGTGGCCGAGGTACCGCATGAAGAGCGCGTTGGCCAGCGCGTTGAGCGCAATCATGTACAGCCCGATGCGAACCGGCGTCCGCGTGTCGTGCAACGCGTAGAACGTTCTGGTGACGATGTAGTAGGCGGCGTACGGCACGCTCCCGACGGCGAACCCCACGACCCCGAGCGCCACCGCGTGGGTGGCCCGGGGGTCGAACGCGCCCCGCTGAAACACCACCCGCACCAGCGGCTCGCTCAACACCAGCATCGCGGCCATCACCGGGACCATGGTGAAGAGCACTCCCCGAAGGCCGAGCGAGGTCGTCGCCCGCAGCGGCGCCGTGCCCTCGGCGGCGTGGCGGGCCATCGTGGGGAACAGCGCCGTCGCGAGGGAGACCGCAAAGATGCCGACCGGCGCCTGATTGATCGTGAATGCGTAATCGAGGACGGCCACGTAGTCGACGGCCGGCTGCGGCGGCAGAAACGACGCAAAGAAGCGGTTCACGTTGGCATTGATCTCGATCACCGCAAGCCCGAGCATCGCGGGGATCGCCAGCCGGCCCATCTCGCGGATCGCGGGGTGGCGAAGATCCAGCGACGCGCCCCACCGCAGCCCGGCCCGCCGGGCGGCCGGCAACTGGACGGCGAACTGCGCCGCCCACCCCAGGAGGAAGCTCACGGCCACGCCCCGGATCCCGAGCGGCTCGCCACGCCACGCGAGATGCGGCAGCCAGGCCAGGCCGGCGATGATGACGAGGTTGAACACGATCGGGGCGAGCGCCGGCACGGTGAAGCGGTGATGCGCGTTGAGATACCCTGTGACGAAACCGGACAGCGCGAGGAACGCCATGGAGATGAACATCACGCGCGTCATGGCGATCGCCAGGGTGAGCACGGCCGGATTCGTCCGGAGGTACCCGGGAGCCGCGACCGGCACGAGAAGAGGGGCCGCCAGGATCCCGAGCACGGCCAGGGCGCATCCGATCAGCAGCACCATGTTCAGGGTGCTGGTGGCGACGCGCCGCGTCTCGTCGGCGTCGCCCCCGGCGAGCACATCGGCGATGGCGGGAATGAACACGATGCTGAGGACGCCGCCCAGGAACAGCCGCTGCACGAAGAATGGAACGGCGTAGGCGATCACGAACGCGGACTTGGCGGAGGTCGCCCCGAAGAGGGCGGCGATGAGGACGTCCCGGATCAATTCGAGCCCGCGGCTGGCGACGGTGCTGGCTGCGATGACGCCGGCCGCTCGGGCGAGCCGCGCGGGGGCCGGCGCCCGGTGCGGGGGGGCCGGCTCGGGCTCTCCGGTCGACATCTGCCCGCCATTATAGCACAGGCGCGGGCGAGGTCCGGCGTTGATGATGCGCCGGGGCGTGTGGTACAATGGGCGTCGCGTTTTTAGGAAGCAGGAAGATGGAGGTGGGTCGTTGGCCAAGCGCTCGCAATCCGGCCTGAAGCGAAAGCGCCAGGCTCTCAGGCGGATGGCGCGGAACCAGGCGGTTCGCTCCTCGATCAAGACCGTGGTCA
>VBAO01000458.1 GCA_005883865.1 Candidatus Segetimicrobium genomatis | reverse complement strand
CCACACCGGGATCAACTGCAATGCAGGTGACCCGTCGCACAGGTACGCGAGCGGCGGCCTGGTGAACTTCCCGAGGTACCACGAGAACTGGGGTGGGGTCAACTACTGGTACCAGGGCTCCCTCGTCGCCAGCGGCCCGACGAACCACACCTGCTTCGAGTACCAGGCCCAGGTGGTGACGGTCGTCGACGACCCCCTGTGGACCTGCACCATCAACGCGATGCAGGGGTTCTGGTCTACCCAGCGGTTCTCCCCGCCGAACCGGCTCTGGTTCTACGACGTGAGCTTCAGCAACGCGAGTTACCTGCCCCCGCTGACGCAGCGGTTCGTGTACCTGAACCTGGTGTACTTCACGCAGGTCTACCAGTAGCCGCCGCGCGGCAGGATCGCGCCTTCCCGTCGCGGAAATACCGCGCGATGTCTTTGGTGGGCGATCTCAAGGCGGCTTCGGGAGCGGCCCCGGCCGAGATCAGGGGCCGGATTCGCCGCGGGGAGTGGCAGCGGCCCACCGCGGGCCTCGCGCCCGGATACGCTCAGGCGAACCTCGTGGTGGTGCCCCGGGAGATCGCGTACGACTTCCTGGTGTTCTGCCAGCGCAACCCCAAGCCGTGCCCCCTGATCGACGTGACCGACCCCGGCAGCCCGGAGCCGGCCTACGCGGCGCCGGGGGCCGACCTCAGGACCGACGTGCCCCGGTACCGGGTGTACCGGCGCGGAGAGGTCGAGGCGGAGGTGACCGAGATCACCCGGTACTGGCGCCCCGACCTCGTCGCCTGCCTCCTGGGATGCTCGTTCACCTTTGAAGCGGCGATGCGGCACGCGGGCCTTCCGGTCCGCCACATCGATGAGGGCCGCAACGTCTCGATGTACGTCACCTCGATCCCGTGCCGGCCGGCCGGGCCCTTCCACGGCCCGATGGTCGTGAGCATGCGCCCCCTCTCCAGGGAGCAGATCGCGCGGGCGGTGCTCGTGACGGGCCGCTATCCTTGGGCCCATGGGGCGCCGGTCCACGTGGGCGATCCCGAGAAGATCGGCATCCGCGACCTCGCGCGGCCGGAGTTTGGGGACCCGACCAGGATCGCGCCCGATGAGGTGCCCGTGTTCTGGGCGTGCGGGGTGACCCCGCAGGCGGTCGCGCAGGCGGCCCGGGTTGACTTCATGATCACCCACGCGCCCGGGCACATGTTCATCACCGACCTGCTCGACGAGGATCTCGCGGCCGGCTGAGTCGCGCGGGGGGGGGCGTCCTCGCGCATCCCCGAGGCCCGGCGCACACCGCTCTGGGGGGCTCGTTCACGTGGCGCAGTATCGGATCGGTGTCGATGTCGGAGGTACGTTCACCGACCTCATCGCGGCGGAGGAGGGGGCCGGCGGGCTCGTGCCGGTCAAGGTCCTGAGCACCCCGCGGGCCCCGGCCGACGGCGTCCTTGCGGCGTTCCACCAGTTGCTCGCGGGCCGCGGCGGCCGGCCGACGTACCTCGTGCATGCCTCGACGATCGGGACGAACCTGTTCCTCGGGCAGGTGGGGCTCGACCTCCCCCGCGCGGCGCTGCTCACCACCGAGGGCTTCCGGGACGTCCTCGAGATCGGCCGGCAGCGCCGCGCCGAGCTGTACAACCTCTTCTACCAACGCCCGCGGCCGCTCATCGACCGCCGCCTGCGGATCGGGATCCCCGAGCGCATCGACGCGGGCGGCCGCGTGGTGCGGCCGCTCGACGAGGGCGCGGTCGGGGCGGCCGCCGCCCGGCTGGCGGCTGAGCGGATCGAAGCCGTCGCGATCGCGTTCCTCCACGGGTACGCCAACCCCGACCACGAGCGGCGGGCCAAGGCGATCCTCCAGGCCGCGCTGCCGGACGCGGTCATTGTGGCCTCCCACGAGGTCGACCCCGAGTATCGCGAGTATGAGCGGACCAGCACCACCGTGATCAGCGCGCTCCTGTCACCCGTCGTGTCGAGGTATCTGCGGGGGCTCTCCGCCCGGTTGCGCGACGAGGGCCACGTCCTCCCGCTGTACGCGATGCAGTCGAGCGGCGGGATCACCACGATCGAGGGCGCGGCCGCCACCCCCGCCACGCTCATCGAGTCCGGCCCCGCCGCCGGGGTGGTGGGCGCGGCGGCCCTCGGCCGGCGGCTCGGGTACTCCCGCGTGCTCAGCTTCGACATGGG
>VBAO01000460.1:2323-3496 GCA_005883865.1 Candidatus Segetimicrobium genomatis | reverse complement strand
GATCAAAAGGAGATACTGGAGCACGTATTCTCCTCGCCTAAAGAGAGAGCCCAATAGTATGCGGACTCTTTCCTACTCGCAGGCGATCAGAGAAGCTCATGCGCAATTGCTCAGCAGCGACCCTCGCGTCTTTGTAGTTGGACAAGGAGTGTGGAGCCCCTGGTATGCAGGGACCAGCTTGAAAGATATCGACAAGCAATTCGGTCGGGCCAGAGTCCTGGATTCGCCGGTCTCGGAGAATGCCACAACCGGGGCAGCCATCGGTGCCGCCATTGCCGGGATGCGCCCGATTGTCTTCCATCCCCGAATGGATTTCATGCTATTGGCTGTGGACCCGATCGTGAACCAGGCAGCCAATTGGTCCTACCTGTTTGCCGGCCAGGTTAATGTGCCGGTCGTCATTCGTTCGGTCATCAACCGAGGCGGTGAGCAGGGGGCCCAACACTCTCAGGCCGTTCACGCCTTCTTTGCTCATGTGCCTGGGCTCAAGGTTGTGATGCCGAGCACACCATACGATGCAAAGGGGTTGCTCGTCGCCGCGGTCTATGATGGGAATCCGGTGATGTACATCGACGACCGTTGGCTCTATGGGGAAACCGGCGAAGTGCCTGAGAAGCTGTACAGCGTTCCTATAGGGAAAGCGGTTGTGCAACGGGAGGGCAAGGATGTCACGGTGGTGGCGATCTCGTGGATGGCGCGAGAGGCACTGAATGCTGCCGGCTTGCTTCAAACTGAGGGGATTGATACGGAGGTGATTGACTTGCGTTCGCTGAAACCGTTGGACGATGTGATGATTCTTGAATCGGTAAAGAAGACAGGGAGGTTGGTGGTAGCCGATGGTGGTTGGAAGACCTGCGGCATTGCTGCCGAGATAGCGGCATTGGCATCGACTCATGCTTTTGAATACCTTAAAGCACCCATCCTCCGAGTCACACTGCCGGATTGTCCCGCGCCCATGAGCTCAGCTCTGGAAGATTGCTATTATCCGAAAGCCTCGGATGTGGCAACGGCGGTCAAACAAGTGATGGGCGCCGCTGTAGGCCGATAGGTACGCAGGGCCTACTCTCAGGAGGCCTAAATGGCATACAAGGTCAGGTTTGTAAACTATCCCAGGCAGTACCAGACACTTAAATCTGAGTTCGATGATGTCTTCGAAGAGGTGATGGCAGCCGG
>VBAO01000460.1:0-2274 GCA_005883865.1 Candidatus Segetimicrobium genomatis | reverse complement strand
CCGGGACGGATGCCCTGTACCTATCCGCCCATGCACTGGGTTTTGGCCCGGGCGATGAGATCATCACTGTTGCACACACCTTTGTCGCGACGGTCGGTGCCATTGTCCAATGTGGCGCCAGGCCGGTTCTCGTGGACATCAAAGATGACTTCAATATGGACGTTGATCAGATCGAAAAGGCAATCACGAAAAAGACGAAAGGAATTATACCGGTTCATCTTAATGGTCATGCGTGTCAGATGGATCGAATCATGGAAACAGCGGCCCGATATAATCTCAAGGTTATCGAAGATGCGGCTCAGGCGTTGGGTGCGACATTCCGAGGGCGAAGATGTGCCTCGTTTGGACATACCGGTATCTTTAGTTTCTATCCCGCCAAAATGCTCGGGACGGCGGGGGATGGGGGCATCGTCTGCACCAATGACGATGGTCTGGCGCGTAAGCTGCGTGCTTTGCGTGATAACGGAAGGGTGGATTCCGTTGAGGTGATCGAATGCTTCGGGTATTGCAGCCGGCTCGATAACCTTCATGCCGCTCTCCTTGACATGAAATTCAAATATTTTGAGAAATGGGTTGCACGGCGCCGGGTGATTGCAGAGATATACGATAAGGGCCTGTCCGGTCTTCCGGGCTTAATCCTGCCGCCTCGCTCAGGCAGCGCCTTCTTCGATGTGTACCAGAACTATGTGATTCGTTCTGCCCGGCGCGATGAACTGGCTGCGCATCTCAAGGTTTCTGGTATCGAGGTGCTCATATCGTGGCGAACGCCTTTGCATAGGCAGAAATCCCTTGGACTTGGTCATTTCAATTTACCGATGACGGAGCGGATATCGGCCGAGGTGCTGTCTCTTCCCATATATCCGGAGCTAACAGACGATGAAGCAAACATGGTGATTGAAGCGGTTCGTAGCTTCCATACCTGAGCAGAACTGTCATTCCGCGTGATTTGGCGAGATGTACGGCATTGCTTGTTGAGGACAGAGGATTGGTGCCAACCGATTTTAGCACTGTAACGGAGGTGACCGGCTATAAGGTCACGCAAGACCAACTGGAGCGGCTCTACCAGCGGTACGCCTTCGCCGCTCAATTCTGTGACGGGATGGATGTTCTTGAGGTGGCCTGTGGAACCGGGCAAGGATTGGGCTATTTGGCCAGGAAAGCTAGGAGAGTCGTGGGCGGTGACTTCACGGAGAAGCTGCTCAAAGTTTCCCAGCGGCACTATCAGGGAAGAGTGCCGCTTCTTCGGTTAGACGCCCATGCGCTCCCTTTTAGGGATCGCAGCTTTGATGTGGTGATCTTATATGAGGCCATCTATTATCTGGCGGATCCGGATACATTCCTGAATGAGTGCCGTCGCGTGCTCCGGGACGAGGGACAGTGCCTGATCTGCACGGTCAACCGCGAATGGTCGGATTTTAACCCGAGCCCTTATAGCACCAAGTATTATTCGGCCCGGGAATTGGCCGAACTGCTTCGGAGGCACCGGTTCCAAGTTCGACTCTATGGTTCCTTTCCGGCGACTAAGGATTCGCTAAAGGACCACGTCGTCTCTTTCCTCAAGCGGACGGCAGTGTCGTGGAATTTGATCCCTAAGACGATGAAGGGGAAGGAGATCATTAAATATATATTTTGGGGGAAGCTCATCCCACTCCCACCGGAAGTGATAGACGGCATGGCACAGAGTATCCGACCAACGCCGATCTCTTACGACTCACTAATACCGGAGTTTAGGGTTCTCTATGCCGTCGGTCGCGCCAATGAGTAAGGAGCACGTGTTCTCCCCCTTCATCAGACCGCGAG
This sequence comes from Candidatus Segetimicrobium genomatis, assembly GCA_005883865.1. Lineage (GTDB taxonomy): Bacteria > Sysuimicrobiota > Sysuimicrobiia > Sysuimicrobiales > Segetimicrobiaceae > Segetimicrobium. The sequence goes on along the minus strand of VBAO01000460.1, from coordinate 474 downwards.
ACTGAACTAATGGATCGAATAATGAAATACCGCCGTCTGTTCATTGTGGCCGTTCACCTCGCGCTGGTCGTGCTCGCCAATTATCTAGCCTTCTGGCTTCGATTTGATGGAGCGATTCCGGAAAGAGAACTGAACTGGTTCCGTCAGATGCTTCCCTTCTTGGTGGCAATCCGGGGCCTCATCTTTATTCCGTTTCATATCTATAAAGGCCTTTGGCGATATACGGGCGTCTGGGATTTACGGAACATCATCGCCAGTGTCCTCGTCAGCACGCTTGGGTTCTATGTTCTCACGCACTGGGGATTCGGCCTCACTGGCTATCCACGTTCGGTCTTTTTGATTGATTCGATGCTTCTCATCTTCGCCCTCGGGGGCGTCCGTCTCGCGTGGCGGATTTACCGGGAGTTCCGATACCTGGAGCGCGAGAAACGTATCTTGATCTATGGGGCTGGCGATGCAGGGGAGATGATCGTT
>VBAO01000437.1 GCA_005883865.1 Candidatus Segetimicrobium genomatis | reverse complement strand
GCCGGCCTGCTCCACCGGGACGAATTCGCCGTCAACATAGGCAATGCCGACACCCGCCGCGGTTGCCTGCTCCGGTTTCGCCGAAAAGGAGGTCATCGCCGCCCAGCTATGCGATGCGGAGGACGATCTTCCCGAACTGAGCGGCCTGTTCCATACGCTCGAAGGCCCGGGCGGCTTCCTCCAGGGGGAACACCCGGTCCACCACCGGGCGCAGCTGTCCTGAGGTTACGACGTCGAGCATGCCGCGGAAGTCCTCGGGGGTCCCCATCGTCGAACCGAGGACGCTGAGCTGCTTCCAGAAAATCCGGCGCACGGTCAGCTCGGGCACCACGCCAGCCGTCGCCCCGTAGCTGACAACCCGGCCACCGGGGCGCGCGGCGTCCATCGCCTTGTCAAACGTGGCGCCGCCAGTGCCATCGATGATGAGATCCGCCCCCTGGCCGCCGGTCGCGTCCCGGATGCCCTTGACCCAATCCGACGTCGCGTAATTGAACCCGCCAGCGGCCCCGAGGGCCCGCGCGCGCTCGAGTTTGGCGTCGCTCCCCGAGGTAACCAGCACCCGGGCTCCGAAATGCCTCGCGATGAGCAGCACGCACGTCGCGACCCCGCCTCCGATCCCAAGCGCGACCACGGCCTCCCCCCGCCGAACCTGGCCACGCGTCACCAGCGCGCGATAGGCGGTCAGCCCGGCGAGCGGAAGCGCCGCGGCTTCATCGATCGAGAGGTGCGGGGGACGCGGGAAGACGTTCGCGGCGGGCACCTTCACGAACTCCGCGAAGGTGCCGTTGTCGGGAAGGCCGAGAATACGGAAACGTGGTCCCTGCGCTCGCGGGTCGTCTCCCCAATCGAGCGAGGGGTAGATGATCACCGGGGCACCGGGTTCGACACCGGCCGCCCCCTGCCCCACCTGCGCCACTTCTCCCGTTCCATCGGCGCCGAGGATGATGGGAAACCGCAGCCCGGCGTACTGACCCTTCGTGATGAAGAGATCGCGGTGGTTGAGGGCCGCGGCCTTCAAGCGGACCACGACCTCGCCCGAGCCCGGGGTCGGATCGGGAACGGTCTCCAGCCGGAGGGCCCCCGGTCCTCCGGCCTCATGGAGAACCATCGCCTTCATGCCGACCTCCTCATGTGCTGCCGCGGAGTGACCGCTCAGAGCCACCCGTCACCGGCGTATGTGTCGAGTACCGGAACCCCGCACGCGTTGCCGTCGACCACCTTCTTCTTCTCCGCCTTGTTGAGCACTTCCTCGACGTTCTCAGCCCCGGGTGAACGACCCGCCGTCCATATTCACCGTCTTCGCGGGCTGGAATGCGGGTATAAAAATGGCGAAATGATGACGATGCGGACGATGATTGGACGGGTCCCTCGGCGATGCTGAGGATCGGCAAACAGCACACGCTGATTCTCTTGGTCGCGCTCCTGGCGTCCGGGTGTTCGAGGCCGGCCGCGACGTCCTCCGGTCTCGCCGAGGGGAACACCCCCACCCAGTGCGGCGCCGAGCGGTGGGCCGTGAAGACGCTCACCGATCCCGAGGCGGGGCAGGTGAACCTCGCACCCAAACCGGCGACGGTGGAAACCCTCGCGGGGCTTCCGGTTCCCAACGGGTTCGGGCGCGACGCTCAGCGGCTCGAGCCGGAGACTCAGGCGTATACCGTCGCGGCGACGCTCGTGGAGTTCAAGGGGGAAGCCGACAGCGACATCCATCTGGTGATCGTGGGCGCATCCGGGCAGTCAATGATCGCGGAGATCCCCGACCCGTCGTGCGCGCAGGGATCGCGCGTCCTCCCGCAGATCTCCCGGGCACGGGCGCAGTTCGTCGGCAGGTTTGGCCAGCCGAGCCCGTCCTGGCATCACGTGAACGCGCCCATCCAGGTAACGGGGGTATTGTTCTTCGACGTGCCCCATGGACAGGCGGGGGTCGCACCGAACGCCGTCGAGTTGCACCCCGTCGTTGATGTGAGCCCGTGATCTGAGGCGTCAATAAGCCAGTCTTCCGGCCATCAAGAGCGCCGGCTCCGGTTTCGTTCGCCCGCTCAGAGCACCGATCCCTCCAGACGGCTGAGTTCCCCCGATGAAAGGAGTTCAGGAACCAAAACTGAAATCTGGTCGCACCGCTGACGCGCGCGGCGCTCTTTCTGATCGTGACCGTCAACCCGGGCATGGAGAATCGGGCGACCGTCCGATCGCTTTGCGGAGACGTCGGCGGGCTGCTGCGCGCGGTTGGGTTCCGCGACCAAGACGGACAGCTTTCCTGCGTGATCGGGTTTGGATCTGACGCGTGGGACCCGCTCTTCGGACGGCCGCGGCCGGTGGAGCTGCATCTGTTCCGCGAAATCTCTGGCCGGCCGCACCGTGCCGTCTCCACGCCGGGAGACATCCTCTTCCATATTCGCGCCAAGCGGATGGACCTCTGCTTCGAACTGGCGACGCAGATTATGGCGCGACTCGGTAACGCGGTGTTCCCCGTGGATGAGGTGCACGGCTTCCGTTACTTCGACAATCGCGACCTGGTCGGGTTCGTTGACGGGACGGAGAACCCCAGGGAGCAGGCCGCGATCGAGGCCACCATCATCGGCGGCGAGGACTCCGCGTTCGCCGGCGGCAGCTACGTGATCGTGCAGAAGTATCTCCATGATCTCCATCGGTGGAATGCGCTGTCGACGGAAGTACAAGAACGCATCATCGGCCGCACGAAGCTGTCCGACATCGAGCTC
>VBAO01000436.1 GCA_005883865.1 Candidatus Segetimicrobium genomatis | reverse complement strand
GCCGGTCGGGGGCTCGTGATCGTGACCGGCCCGGCGGGATCGGGCAAGTCCACCACGCTCGCGGCGATGATCGACCATCGCAACCGGAGTGTCCCGGGGCACATCGTCACGATCGAAGATCCGATCGAGTTCGTCCACCTCGACAACCGCAGCCTCGTCAGCCAGCGTGAGGTGGGCAGCGACTGCGACTCCTTCGGCATGGCGCTCCGGGACGCCCTCCGGCAGGCCCCCGACGTCATCCTGATCGGTGAGATGCGGGACGTCGAGAGCGCCCAGGCGGCCGTCCACTTCGCCGAAACAGGGCACCTCGTCCTCACCACCCTTCACTCGATCAACGCCAGCCAGGTCGTGGAACGGATCCTCACCTTCTTTCCGGCCGAGGCGCACGACGACATCCAGCTCCAGCTGTCGTTGAACATGATCGGGGTGCTCTCGCAGCGGTTGATCCCGCGGAAGGATGGGGAGGGAATGGTCCTCGCCCTCGAGCTGATGCTGGTGTCGCCCCACATCCGCGAGCTGATCCGGAAGGGTCAGATCCCCCAGCTCCGGGGCGCGATCCAGGCCGGGGCGCAGAGCGGCATGCAGACTTTCGACCAGGCGGTCTACACGCTGATCCAGGAACGCCTGATCGACGCCGAGACGGGGATGCAGTTCGCGGACAGCCCGAACGACCTGCGGCTCCGGCTCCGCGGGCTGGTCTGATCCCCTAGGCGTCCTGGCGGGAGGCCGGGACGATCCGCCACGAGTACGTCAGCGGGGCGGCCTTCCGCAGCATCGCGGACACCGAGCAGTAGCGCTCCTGGCTGAGCTCGACCGCGCGGCTCACCTGCTCCGGCCGCAGTCCGTCGCCCACGAACACGTATTCCAGCGCGATCCGGGTGAAGACGCGGGGATGCTCGTCGGCCCGATCGGCCGAGATGGCGATCTCCAGCCCCGCGAGCGGCGCCCGCATCTTCCCGAGAATGCTGATCACGTCCATGCCCGTGCACCCGCCGAGGGCGAGGAGGACGGTCTCCATCGGCGAGGGGCCCGCCCCCTCCCCCCCGTGCTCCGGCCGGGCATCCATCGTCATGGCGCCCCCGGACTCGGCGCTCCCATCGAACCGCATCCCCACCGTCCACCGCACGCGCGCGTTCATGCGCTCTCCCCACGTCCCCCGGCCGCCTGCAGGACCGCGTCGAGCAGATTCGGTTCCGGGACGGCCCCTTCGACGGCGACCCGGTCGTCCACGATGGTCCTGGGAACCCCCCGGACGGCATACCGCGCCACGAGGTCGGGAAACTCGGTCGCTTCGATGATGTCGGCCCTCACGCGCGGGCTCTCGATTCCAGGGCCCGAGGCAGGGTCGCGAGCGCCGTCCGGGTCTCGGGGGCCAGGTCCGCGCTCCCGCGGCCCACGTCCACGATGGTCTCCAGCAAGGTCGCGAACTCGTAGCCGGCCGGGAGCCCGTAGTACCGGATTCCGTAATCCGAGGCACCCACGAGCGCCAGGCCGGGAACCCGGTCGATGCCGTAGGCGGTAAACGCACCGGGATCCCCGAACCGGTCGTGCACCTCGAGTGTCACCCGGTCGGAGCACCCCGCGACGTCCTCGAGGAGCCGCTGGGTCTCACCGCAGGACCGGCACTCGCGGCCGGGGATGACCAGCCCCGAGCTTCCCTCGGTGAAGAAGACGAGCCGCACCGGGTGCGTGACCGCCTGCAGTCGAGTGCGCACGGCTTCGGCTTCCCGTTCCCGGAGCAGGTGCATGCCAGACTCCCCCTCACGGCGCTTCCCCATTTTACACCACCGGAAGGACACATCGGAAGGAACGTCGGAAGGAACCTCCCCGCCCCACGGCCCACAGCCAGCCCCTCCGCATGGGGGTGCCCAGGAGTGCGACCCGAACCGGTGGAAGAACCTATCCAGACGTAGGGAGGAAGGGGTCGTCCTCCGATGGAGATGCATCAGGTGCCGGTCCAAAACCCGGAGGGGCTCAACCTGATCTTTGGACAGGCCCACTTCATCAAAACGGTGGAGGACCTCCACGAGGCGCTCGCCGGCGCCGTGCCCGGCATCCGGTTTGGGGTGGCGTTCTGCGAGGCGAGCGGGCCGCGCCTTGTTCGGACGACCGGCACCGACCCGGCGCTGGTCGA
>VBAO01000249.1:3139-11338 GCA_005883865.1 Candidatus Segetimicrobium genomatis | reverse complement strand
GCCGTGCAGGCCTCATGGGCCGACCGTGGCCAGGCCCGTGGTAGGCCGGATGGTGATGTGCGCCGTCTGGCCTCTGAGTGCGACGGCAATCGTGTGCGTGTTCGTGTCGGGAAACTCCGGCGCCCCCGAGGCCAGGTACACGATGGCGTTGCGGGAGCCGTCGGCCGTGCACGGGTACGTGGCCGCGCCGTCGGGGGTGAACTGGAGCCCCGCCGCGTACTCCTGCCCCGCGTTCACGCGCTTGACGGCCGACCCCGCCACCGGGGTGGCCCGGGCGACGGGGTCCTGGTAGACCACCGTGTAGATGTCGTAGCCGTCTGCCCGCAGGCACAACTCCGCCTGCGGACCATTGCCCGCCGTGGACACGGCGGTCTGCTGGGTGAACCGGAGGTCGCCCTCGATGAGGTAGGAGGCGTTCTGGATCCGCCGCTTGGTGACCGAGCCCTGCCATCCCCACGCCATGGTTACGATGATGCCGATAATGGCCATCGCGATGCCGATCTCGAGCGCGGAGTTTCCCCGCGGGAGGCCGCTCCACGTCGAGGATGCGAAATGGGTAAGTGGCGCTCTTGTCCGGAAGGCGCGGATCATAGCGACCCCCCCAACAATAGAATGTATGCCCGGGGAAGGTGCGAAGGCGGACATCGGGCACCTCCCGGGAATCTCCCGGGAAGTGCGGGTTAACCTCCGGGAAGCCTCCCGGAGCAGGCGCCTACGGCCGCCACCTCAGGATCGGCTTCCGCGCGGCCGTCACGTCGTCCAGCCGGGTGACGGGGGTCTCGTGGGGGGCGCTCCGGACGATCTCCGGGTTCGTTTCGGCCTCCTGGGCGATGGCGGTCATCGCGTCGATGAACGCGTCGAGGGTCTGGAGGCTCTCGGTCTCCGTGGGCTCGATCATGATCGCCTCCTCGACGATCAGGGGGAAGTAGATCGTCGGCGAGTGGAAGCCGTAGTCGAGCAGGCGCTTGGCCATGTCCTTGGTGGTAACGTGATGGCGGTCCCGCTGCCGGCGGCCGGACAGCACGAACTCGTGCTTGCAGACCCGATCGTACGGGAGGTCGTAGTGGTCCCGGAGGCGGCGCAGCATGTAGTTGGCGTTGAGCACCGCCATCTCGGCGGCCTCGCGGAGCCCCGCGGCGCCCATCGAGCGGATGTACGTGTACGCGCGCACCAGGTTGCCGAAGTTGCCGTAGAAGGCGCGGACCTTGCCGATGCTCTTCGGCCGGTCGTAGTCGAGCACAAACCGCTGCCCGTCCCGCTCGATCGTGGGCACCGGCAGGTAGGGCACCAGGTGCGCCCGGACGCCCACCGCTCCCGCGCCGGGCCCGCCGCCCCCGTGCGGCGTGGTGAAGGTCTTGTGCAGGTTGAAGTGCATGACGTCGAACCCCTGGTCGCCCGGCCGCGTGATCCCCAAAATCGCATTGAAGTTGGCGCCGTCGAGATAGAGCTGCGCCCCGACGTTATGGACCGCCCGGGCGACCTCGCGGATCTGTTCCTCGAACAACCCCAGGGTGTTCGGGTTGGTGAGCATCAGCGCCGCGACCTCCGGGGTCAGGACGGCCCGGAGCGCCTCCAGGTCGATGTTCCCCCGGCGGTCGCTCTTGACCTCGATGACCTGGAATCCCGCGATCGCGGCCGACGCCGGGTTGGTGCCGTGCGCGGAGTCGGGCACGACGACGGTCGTCCGGCGCTCGCCCCGATCCTCGAAGTACCGCCGGATCATCAGGAGGGCGGTCATCTCGCCGTGCGCGCCGGCGGCCGGCTGGAACGTCACGCGGTCCATGCCGCTGATCTCCGCGAGGTCGTGCTCCAGTTCCCAGAGCAGCTGGAGCGCGCCCTGCGCCAGCTCCTCGGGTTGGTAGGGATGGAGGCGCGCGATCCCGGGCTGCCGCGCGACGTCTTCGTTGATCTTGGGATTGTATTTCATCGTGCACGACCCGAGCGGATAGAAGCCTTCGTCGATCGAGTAATTCCTGTGACTCAGGGCGGTGTAGTGCCGCACGACATCCAGCTCGCTCACCTCCGGCAGCGCCGCCGGCCGGAGGCGGCGCTGGGCCGCCGGGATGATCGCGTCGAGCGGCACGTCCGGGACGTCGCTCTGGGGGAGGCTGTACCCCACGCGGCCCGGCGCGCCGCGCTCGAAGATGACCGGGACCGGACGCCGGGCCAGCGGCGGAGCGGCGGGGCGGGGGGGCCGGACGGGAGCGCTCACCCGAGGGTCTCCAGATACCCGACCAGCCGGTCGATCTCGTCGCGCGTGCGCGTCTCGGTGACGCACACCAGCCAGCAGTCGGCGAGCTCGGGATAGAACCGGCCGAGGGGGAGCCCGCCGAGGATCCGGTGCTCGAGCAGCCGCCGGTTGATCTCTTCGGGCGGGAGGGGGCAGCGGACGACGAACTCGTTGAACGTCGGCGCGGCAAACGCGAGTTGGTACCCGCGGAGCGCGGCAATCCGCCCCCGGGCGTAGTGCGCCTTCCGCGCATTGAGCTCCGCGACATGCTGAACCCCCGCCCGCCCCAGGGTCGACAGGTACACCGCCGCGACGAGCGCGTTGAGCGACTCGTTGGTGCAGATATTGCTCGTCGCCCGCGCGCGGCGGATGTGCTGCTCCCGAGTCTGCAGGGTCAGGACGTACCCCGGCCGTCCCTCGGTGTCCACCGTGCGGCCCACCAGCCGGCCGGGCAGGCGGCGGACGAACGCGTCGCGGGTGGCGATCATGCCGAGGTACGGCCCCCCGAAGTTGAGCGCGTTCCCGAGGGCCTGGCCCTCCCCGGTCACGATGTCGGCGCCGTACTCGCCGGGGGCGCGGACGAGGCCCAGGCTGATCGGCTCGGCGATCGCGACGACCAGGAGCGCGCCGCGGTCGTGGGCGACCCTCGCGAGGGCCTCACCGTGTTCGAGGCAGCCGAAGAAGTTGGGGGACTGGATGATGAGCGCCGCGACGTCGTCCGCCATCGCGCGCTCCGCCGCCGCCGGGTCCGTGATCCCCGCCGGCGCCGGCAGGTCCTCCACCGTGAGGCGCAGGTGGCTGGTGAACGTCCGGAGCACCTGCCGGTACTCCGGGTGGACCGCGGTGCTGACGAGGATCCTCGGGCGCTTCGTGAGATCCGCCGCCATGCTGGCCGCCTCGCCGGTCGCGCTCGCGCCGTCGTACATGGACGCGTTCGCGACATCCATCGCGGTCAACTCGCACATGAGGCTCTGGTACTCGAAGATCGCCTGCAGCTCCCCCTGCATGATCTCCGCCTGGTACGGCGTGTAGGCGGTCAGGAACTCGGGCTTGAGCGCCAGATGCGGCACCGTGCTGGGAATGAAATGGTCGTACGCTCCCGCGCCCAGGAAGCAGGCCAGCTGGTCGCAATCGGTGTTGCGGCCGGCGAGCCTCCGGGCGTGCGCCAGGAGCTCCGGATCCGACATCGCCGGCGGGAGATCGAGCGGCCCGCGCAGCCGGACCTCTCGGGGGATGTCCGCGAACAGGTCGTCGACCGCGCGGACGCCGGTGACGCGGAGCATGTGCTCCCGCTCTGCGGGGGTCGCCGGAATGTACTTCACGACGGCCGCTCCCCCACGAGGGCCATGTAGGCGCCGGCATCGAGCAGCTGCGCGAGCTCCTTGAGATCGCGGGGCTCCACGATGATCATCCACGCCGCCCCGTAGGGGTCGGTGTTGATGACCTCGGGTTTCTCCACCAGCGCCTGGTTGATTTCGACCACCTTCCCGGAGAGCGGCGCGTACAGGTCGCTCACGGCCTTCACCGACTCGACGACCCCAAACGGTTGCATGAACGCGACCTCGCTCCCCACTTTGGGCAGCTCGACGTACACCACATCCGAGAGGCGGTCCGCGGCGAACTTGGTGATGCCGACCCGGGCGCGCCCCCCTTCGAGCCTGACCCACTCGTGCTCCGTGGAGTACCGCAGCTCTTTAGGGTACACTACCCCGCCTCCGCGTCCCGCTTGTAGAATGGCAGCCTGGCAACCGTTCCGCCGACGGCGCGGCCCCGGACCTCGACCGCGATGCGCCGGCCGGGCTCCGCGTGCTCCGGGGGAACGAACCCGAGCCCGATGCTATTCCCCACCGTCGGCCCGAAGCTCCCGCTCGTCACCACCCCGATCGTCGCCCCGTCTTCGCGGATGGGAAACCCATGGCGCGCGATCGCCCGCTCCCGGAGCACGAACCCCACGAGGCGGCGGGGGAGGCCCTCGCGCTTCTGCCGCTCGAGCGCCTGAGCGCCGACGAAGTCGCCCTTGTCGAGCTTGACCGTCCACCCCAGTCCGACTTCGAGGGGGGTCGTGGATTTGTCCATGTCGTTCCCGTGGAGGAGGAGCCCGGCCTCGAGCCGGAGCGTGTCGCGCGCCCCCAGCCCGGCGGGGAGGATGCCCGCGGGCTTGCCGGCCTCGAGGATGGCGTCCCACACATGGACGGCGTGTCTGCCGTCGAGATAGATCTCAAACCCGTCCTCCCCGGTGTAGCCGGTGCGGGAGACCAGGGCCCGCCGGCCGGCGACCTCGACCCCCTCGCGGAACCAGTAGTACCGGATCGTCCCCACGGGGGCCGGCGTGAGGCGCTCGAGGATCGCCTGGGCGCGGGGCCCTTGAAGGGCCAGCAGGGCGGTCTCGGCGCTCCGGTCGCTGATCTGGACGTCTCCATGGGCGTGCCCGCGGATCCAGGCGAGGTCCTCGGCGGTGTTCGCCGCGTTGAGGACGAGCATGAGACGCTCGTCCCCCAGCCGGTACACGAGCAGATCGTCGATGATCCCCCCGTCGGGCGTGCACATCGGCGTATACAACGCCTGCCCCGCCGCGCGGCGGCTCAGGTCGTTGGTGACGAGCCGCTGGACCAGCGGGCCCGCCCCCGGCCCAGCGAGGTCGACCTCGCCCATGTGGGACACGTCGAAGAGGCCGGCGCGCGCGCGGACCGCCCGATGCTCTTCCATGATCCCCGAGTACTGCACGGGCATCTCCCACCCGCCGAACGGGACCATCCGCGCTCCGAGCGCGACGTGCGAGGCGTACAGCGGCGTGCGCCGGAGCGGCTCGTCCACTCACACCACCCCGGTGCGGCGCCAGGACCGGGTGAGACAGGCCACGACCTCGTCATCGTCGGTCTGGCGGAAATCCTCGTAGAACTCCCCCACGGCGGTGAACTCCGGCGGCCGCAGGAGGCAGATCACCCGGTCCGCCTCGGCTTCGAGGCGGCGCACCGCTTCGGGCGGGCCAACCGGGATCGCGACGGCGACCTCGCGGGCGAGGAGATGCCGCAGCATCCGAACCGATGCGATCGCGGTCGCGCCTGTCGCGAGGCCGTCGTCGACCAGGACCGCGGTCCGGGATCGCAGGTCGGGTTCGGGCCGGGTCCCACGGTACGCGGTCCGGCGCCGGCTGATCTCGGCGATCTGGCCGGCGATCTCCTCACGGAGGTAGTCGTCCGTGACGTGGAGGGTTCGCGCCAGCCGCGCGTCGAGGAAGACCGTGCCGTCCCCGGTGACCGCGCCGAACGCGAGCTCGGGATTGCGCGGCGCCCGGAGTTTCCGGGGGAGGACCACATCGAGGGGCCAGCCGAAGGCCTGCACGATGACGTCCGCCACGACGACCCCGCCCCGGGGGATCGCGAGGACGGTCGCCGGTCCGAGACCGAGCACGGCGAGCCGGCGCGCCAGTTGCTCGCCGGCGTCCCGGCGGTCCTGGAACCGCGTCGCTGGTTCCCGTACGTCGTCAGGTGCGTGCATGCCGGAACGGTGGCAGCCCTACGATCCCGGAGGGGCGTTACTTGCGATCTCCCTGGGCGAGCGCCAGCGCCTGACGCTCTTCATCGGAGAGGGGGTAGCTCGACGTGCCGTTTTCCACCATCTTGCCGAAGACCCGCGACCCGTCGCGGTTGGTCAGCACGCTGACGACGACTCCGTTGGCACGCCCATCGAGGAGCGCCAGGCTGAAGCTCATGTTGCTTCCCATGTCGGGGAACGGATTGTACCGGACCACGCCCACGCCCTGGACCGATCGGGGCAGCGCGTCGACCATCTGGGCCTGGCTCTGCTCGAGCGCCGCCAGCCGGGCGCCGAGCGCCGCCAGCCGGGCGCCGATCTCCGCTACTTCGCCGTGGAGCGATTCGTGGACCTCCGGCGTCGTACCGGTTGGCGCGCGGCCGGAGCGGAAGCGGCGGGCCAGCGCAGACACGACGAGCAGCCCCACGAACGCCACGACGAGCACGGCCACGACTAGCCACGCTTGAGCGTTACTGAGCGTCGTCAACCCGAGGGCCTCCGCGATCGCTCCTGGCAGGTTCTTGACCGGCGCCGGGGTTCCCTTTGGACCCCGCCCGGCGTCATGCGCAAACGGTCATCCCGCCCGCTCAGGATCCCGGCTGAGCCGGGAGGCCAGAAACTGCTCGATCCGCCCCACGATCTGCTCCGGCGCGTCCTCCTGAAGGAAGTGGCCGGCATCCTCGATCTCGCGGGTCGCCGCCTGAGGGTAGCGCTTCTCCCACCAGCGCAGGACCGGAGGAGGCAGCACCGGATCCTGCATCCCCCAGACGAGGAGGATTGGAGTGTTCGCGAACAGGGACAGGTGCTCCTCGATCCGCTTCATCTCCGGATACGATGCATCGGCCTCGGATACCGGAATATCCCGCGACCAGCACAGCAACGCGCGCCGAGAGTGCGGCGTCGGAAACGGAGCGTGGTAGGCGTCCATGACGGTTGGAGTCAGGCGTTCCCGATGATGGGTGGTCCCGGTGAGGGCGGGCTCCAGGTAGCCGTTCTTCTCGAGCACGAAGCGCTCGCCTCTGTCGGATCGAATCAACTCCAGCAGGCGCGGGAGAGGACCGCCGGGCCACGGGGCAGACGCCCAGGTGTTCATGAGCACCAGGCGCCGGATGAGGTCGGGGTGGCGGGTCGCAAACCCGAGCCCGACCGGTCCCCCCTAATCATGAAGCACGAGGGAGATGTGGCCGAGGTCCAGCGACAGAAGGAGCGCTTCGAGGTTGGCGATGTGATGGCTCAAGCGATAAGGGTAAGGCTCCGCCGGCGTCTCCGACTTCCCCATCCCCATGTGGTCGGGGACGATGCACCGGTGCCCCCGGGCGAGGGCCGGAATGAAGTTCCGGTATAGGTACCCCCACGTAGGATCTCCGTGCAGCAGGACCACGGGGTCCCCGGCCCCCTCGTCCACGAAGTGCAGGCGGACACCGTTGACCGCGCGGTAGTGGGGCGCGAAGGGGAAGGTTCCTGCGAACGTCTCGTTCTGGATGTCGAGCACGGGTCCTCTGCGCTCCTGCTTCCGCGCCGCGCTAGAACGTATGGAACTCCGTGTCCGGCAGGGCCTTGCTCAACCCCAGCGCCAGCCGCCGCGCCCACTGCCGCGCCAGCTCGAGCGTGGAGACCGAGGTGCCCCTCGTATCCTCCTGGGCGACGGTCACCACCACCTGCTCGCCGACCACGATCACGGCGGTGGGTCCATTCGTGCGCACCGACACCACGGCGCCCTGGCGAAGCTTGGGGGTGCTCAGGACCTCGGTGATCTGCCGGGTCATCTGCACCGCCCGCTGCTCCGCGGTGAGTCCGAACGCGGCCTGGGTGATCCGGCAGACCCACACCCCCCCGACCGCGATATCCCCCGGGTTGCCCAGCGAGGGCTGCACGCCGACGAAGACGAGCCCTACCGCCACCAGCGCCGATCGCAGCGGCCTCACGACACCCGGACCCCGCTCGGCACGTCCCGGTCCGGCCCGAGCAGGATCGGCCGATCGCCGTCGTTGGCGGCCAACAGCATCCCCTGCGATTCGATCCCCCGGAGGCGCCTCGGCTTCAGGTTGGCGACCACCACGATCTTGCGGCCGACGAGGGACCCGGGCGCGTACTGGGGGGCGATGCCCGCCACCAGGGTGCGGGTCGTCTCTCCGATCCTGATCCGCAGCTCCAGCAACTTGTCGGCTCCGGCGACCGGCTTCGCCTCGAGGACCTCGGCGATCCTGAGGTCGATCCGGTTGAAATCGTCGATCGTGATCTCGGTCATCTCGACGCCTCCTCCGGGGGGCGCGGGCGCGCGGCCGCGGGCGCGCGGTCCCCCACCACGTTCGGCCTTTCGATCCTCGGGAAGAGAGGCGGTCCGGGCCGGGTTCGGATCCCCGCCGGCAGCCCGCCCCACCGGACGTCTGCGAGCCGCTGAGAGGCGAGCGGGATCGGGATCCCGAGCTGCTCCC
>VBAO01000249.1:0-3133 GCA_005883865.1 Candidatus Segetimicrobium genomatis | reverse complement strand
AGCGCCTCGAGCGTGTTGTACAGGATGGCCCCCGCCCGGGGGGCGTCTCCTCGCTTGAGCGCCGACCAGGGCGCCGCCTCGTCGATATACTTGTTCGCCACCCCGAGGAAGCGCCAGATCTCGGCCAGGCCGCGGGTGAAGTCGAACGTCCCGATGCACCGGTCCGCGGCTCCGGGCACGTCCGCGGCCGCCCTGCGGAGCGCCCCGTCCGGTCCTTCGGGGGCTCCCGAGGCGGGGATCCGCCCGCCGAAGTGGCGTTCGACGAGCGGCAGGGTCCGGTTGAGGAGGTTGCCGAAGTCGTTGGCCAGATCGGCGTTGAACCGGTGGATCAACGCGGCGTGCGAGTAATCCCCGTCCTGTCCGAACGGCACCTCGCGCAGCAACGTGTACCGGAAGGCGTCTGCCGCGACCGCCCACTCGGCGCCGCTCGCGTCCGCGAGCCGGGTGATCTCCTGGATCGGGTCGATGAAATTCCCCCGGGTCTTGCTCATCTTCTCGCCCTCGACCGTCCAGAACCCGTGCGCCCAGACCTGCTTGGGGGACGGCAGCCCGATCGCCTCGAGGAAACACGGCCAGATCACCGAGTGGAACCGGTTGATGTCCCGGCCGATGAGGTGGTGCGCCGCGGGCCAGAACCGGCGATAGCGATCCGGGTCGTCCAGATAGCCGATGGCCGTCACGTAGTTCATCAGCGCCTCGATCCAGACGTAGATGCTCTGCGCCGGATCGAACGGGACGGGAATCCCCCACTTGACCGACCGCCGGCTCACGGCCAGGTCGCGCAGTCCCCCGCGCACGAGGCTCAGCATCTCGTTGCGCTGGGTCTCCGGCTGGAGGAACTCGGGCTCCCGCTCGATCTTGCGAAGGATCCACTCCTGATACCTGCTCAGGGGGAAGAGGTAGTTCTCCTCGGCCGTCCACTCGACGGGGCGCTTGTGGATCGGGCAGGCCTGTCCTTCGAGCAACTCATCTTCAGTGTAGAAGGCCTCGCACGATGGGCAGTACCATCCCTCGTAGGTCCCTTTGGAGATGACGCCGCGGTCGTACGCCCGCTGGAACAGGTGCTGGGCGAGCCGGATGTGGCGGGGCTCGGTCGTCCGGATGAAGTCGTCGTTGGAGATCCCGAGGCGCTTCCACAGCGCCTGCCACTGGGGCGCGATGCGGTCGACCCACTCCTGCGGGGAGACGCCGGCCTCGCGGGCCTTGCGCTCGATGTTGACCCCATGCTCGTCGGTGCCGGTGAGGAAGAACACCTCCGCCCCGGCCAGTCGCTTCCATCGGGCGATCGTATCCGCCGCCAGCGTGGTGTACGCGTGTCCGATATGCGGCACGTCGTTCACGTAATAGATCGGGGTCGTGACGTAAAACGGTTCCATCGCTCCACCCTCAAAAGCAAACAGCCTCTCGTCCTCGGGACGAGAGGCAGCGGCCGGCGTTACTCCCGCTCCCTCATCGCTTTCACCTCATGCTACGGGGCGCCCTGGGGAATGTCAAGGTCGCCGACGAACTCATTCGTGGGGCGCGAATCACCCCGCGGATCCTCGAGAGGAGGTTGGGATGCGACGCGGCTTTGCGGTGTTCGCCGGTCTCGCGCCCGAGGTCATCCGGGCGTCGGCGCGGGAGGCCGAAGGGCTCCGGTTCAGTTCCTTTTGGGTGAACCATCCCGGTTCGACCGACGGGCTGGCCGCCCTCGCGCTGGCGGCGCGGGAGACCCGGCAGATCGAGCTCGGGATCGGCGTGATCCCGCTGTCCACGCGCGGACCCGACAGCATCGAGGAGGGGGTGCGCGCCAGCGCGCTCCCGCTCGGGCGGCTCCTGCTGGGCGTGGGAAGCCCGAACCCGGGGGCGCTCGCCCGGGTGCGCGACGGGGTCGCCACGCTGCGGTCCCGGCTGCCGGTGCGCCTCGTGGTGGCGGCGCTCGGTCCCAAGATGTGCCGTACGGCCGGGGAGATCGCCGACGCGGTGCTGCTCAACTGGTTGACCCCGGAGCACGCCCGCCGCTCGGCCGACTGGGTGCGGGCCGGCGCCGCCGCAGCGGGCCGGCAGCCGCCGGCGCTCGTCGCGTATGTCCGCCTCGCGCTCGGGCCGGCCGGAAGGGACCGGCTGGCGCAGGAGGGAGCCCGGTATGCGGCGATCCCGGCGTACGCCGCGCACTTTAGGCGCATGGGGGTCCGGCCGCTGGAGACCGCCATCGCGGCGCAGAGCCCGAACGACATCCCGCCGGCGCTCCGGAAGTGGGAGGGCGCGGTCGACGAGGTCGCGCTCCGCGCCGTCACCGCCAAGGACACGACCGGCGAATACATGGCGCTGCTCCGGGCGGCGAAACCGTAGCCTCTCGCTGAGTGATCTCCCCGCTGAAAGATCTCCCCACTGAGGGATCGGGGAGCAAGCGGGGAGCAGGCGCGGGGCCGGGGATCACTCCCGGTCCAGTTCGAATTCCTTGTGCAGCTCGCGCACCGCGGTCGCCACCGCGGCGAGCGGGATCACGCAGGAGACCTTGATCTCCGAGGTCGCGATCATCTGGATGTTGATCCCCGCCCCCGCGAGCGCGCCGAACATCCTGGCCGCGACCCCGGGATTGGCGATCATGCCCGCGCCGATGATGCTGACGACCGCGACCTGATCGTCCGAGAAGATGTCCCGGATGCCGAGCTCGGGGGCCACGCTGCGGACGGCGTCGAGCGCCGCGGCCATGTCGGGCTTGGCCACCGTGAAGGAGATGTCCGCCCGCTCCTTCCTGGGGACGCTCTGGATGATCAGGTCCACGTTGACGTGGCGGTCGGCGATGGCCTTGAAGAGGATGTGCGCCGCGCCCGGGCGGTCGCCCACCCCGGTCGTCGAGATCTTGGCCACGTTCGTGTCGTGGGTGACTCCGGTCACCACCTTCCGCCGCTCCATCGAGTGATCCGTCACGACCGTTCCCTCCCGGTCCACGAAGCTGCTGCGCACCTCGAGGCGCACGCGGTTCTGCATGGCCAGCTCGGCCGCCCGGGTTTGGACCACGAGCGCGCCCGAACTCGCCATTTCCAGCAACTCTTCATAGGAGAGCGCCTTCAGCTTGCGGGCCTGGGGGACGATGCGGGGGTCCGCGGTGAACACCCCCTCGACGTCCGTGTAGATCTGGCAGAGGTCC
>VBAO01000435.1 GCA_005883865.1 Candidatus Segetimicrobium genomatis | reverse complement strand
CCCCGGGCTGGCCCGAGGATACTACAAGGCGCCCGAGCTGACGGCCCAAAAGTTCGATCCCCAGGGGTGGCTGCACACCGGCGACCTCGTGCGGCACGACGAGGACGGCTACTATTATATCCTGGGTCGCATGGACGACATGATCAACGTGGGCGGGGAGAACGTCTACCCGAAGGAGGTCGAGGACATGCTGCTTCTCCATCCGTCGGTCCGCGAGGCGTTCGTGGTCGCGGTCCCCCACGCGATCAAGGGCGAAGCCCCGGTCGCCTTCGTGGTCCTCCACGACGGCCGGGTCGCCACCGCGGAGGAGCTGAAGCGGTTCTTCCTGGAGCGCGGCCCCGCGTACGCGCTTCCACGAGAGGTGGAGTTCATCGACCACGCGCCGCTCGGCAGCACCGGCAAGGTCGACCGGCTGGCGCTGCGCGCGCGCGCCCGCGCGATCTTCGGGATTCTCAAGGGAGGGGTGTAGTGGCCAGCCTGTCGCTCGAAACGCTCCCGGAGGTGCTGCGACGCTCCCCGTACCACCGGCTGCTCGGCCTGGAAATGGTGCGCGCGTCGCCCGGCGAGGTGGTGATTCGGATGCCGTTTCGCGGGGACCTCCTCGCGGGGGACGACGAGATCGGCCGGTACGTGCACGGCGGGGCGATCGCCTCCCTCATCGATACGGCGGGGGACTTCGCCATCATCGCCGCGGTGGGGTATGATGTCCCGACCATCGATCTCCGGATCGACTACCTCCGCCCGGCCACGCAGGGGACCCTGACCGCGACCGGGCGGGCGGTCAAGGCCGGCCGGTCCGTCGCGGTGGCCGACGTCGAGGTGGTCGGCGAGGACGGAAAGCCCGTCGCGGTTGGCAGGGGCGTCTTCAAGACGTAGGCCGCAGCGCGCTCGGCGGCCGCGCGAAGGAGGGACCGGCACATGCCCCGCGTTCGCTTCGATCTCGAGGCCAGGAGGCCGTATCTCGTCCAGGCGTTTACCGGCGCCGAGTACGACCGCCGGGTCGCCGCGCTCTGCGCGGGGATGGCCCGGGAAGGGCTCGACGCGCTGGTCGTGTACGCGAGCGCGGCCTCCCCATCTGCGGTCGCCTACCTGACGAACTATGCCCCGGCGTTCGGCAACGCGTTCGTCGTGGTGCGCCGGGATGGCCGGATGGCGGTCGCGACCGATGCCGTGCTCCACGCGGAGCCGATGCACTCGATGATCTGGACCTGCCGGGTCGCGGACGTCCGGGTCGCGCTCGGGCCGGTCTACGGCGGCGCGGTCGACGAGGTGGCCGCGCTGGCTGCGGATGCCGCCGGCGCCGGCTCCCGGGTCGGGCTCGCCGGCACCGCGCAGCTGCCGCAACCGCTGTACGCGGCGCTGGCCTCCCGGCTTCCGGACCTGCGTCCGGCAGACGCCCTGCTGGCGGCCGCGCGCCTGTGGAAGAGCGACGAGGAGATCGCGACGATGCGGACGGCCGGCCGCGCCGCCGATGCGGCGATGGAGGCGGCCCTGGGCGCGCTCGCGGCGGGCGTCGAGGAGACGGCCGTCGCGGCGGCGGCGGTCCACCGGCTGCTCGCGCTCGGCGCCCGCGAGGCGTTCGCCACCTGCGTGGTCGGCGGCGTCCAGGCCGGATTGAAGCACGGCGTGCCGCGCCGGCGCGCGCTCGAACCGGGCGAGATGGTGTTCGTCGATCTCGGCGCATCGTGCGACGGTTACATGTCCGACCTGAGCCGGTGCACGATGGTGGGCCCCGCCCGCGGCCCCGGGCGCGACCTGCTCAACGTCGGGCTCGACCTCTACCGGGCCGGCCTGGAGGTGATGGGGCCGGGCCGGACGATCGACGACGTCTCGAGGGCGCTCCTCGAGGTGGTCCGGGGCACCCCGTATGAGCCGTACTACTGCCCGGGTGGGTTCGGCCACGGCATCGGGATGTCGGTGATCGAGGTGCCCGGCTTGTTCATGGGCAACACGACGGAACTGCGGCCCCGGATGACCGTGGCGTACGAGCCGATGGTGGTCATCGAAGGGCTTGGGACCGGGGTCGTCGAGGACACGCTCCTCATCACCGAGACCGGCTACGAGCGGCTGACCCAGTACCCGGTCGTGACCTGGTCGTAGCCGGGCGGTTCACAGGGGGGACAACGATGGCGCGGGTGGCGTTCTTCGGGGTCGGGCTCATGGGCGAGCCGATGGCGGGCCATCTGCTCGACGCCGGGCACACGGTCGTGCCGGTCGCGCATCGAACTCGCGCGGGGGTCGAGCGCCTGGTCGCGCGGGGGGCCGTCGAGGCGTCGTCACCGGCCGAGGCGGCCGAGCGGACCGAGGCGGCGATCATGATGCTGCCCACGGCCGATGACGTGGAGGCGACGCTCTTCGGGGCGGGGGGAGTCGCCTCATCGATGCGCCGAGGGTACACGGTCCTCGACATGGGGACGAGCTATCCACCGCAGACCCGGCGGCTGGCCGCGCGGGTGCTCGAGCGGGGCGGACGGTTCCTCGACGCCCCGGTGACCGGGGGACCCGGGGGGGCGCGGGACGGCACGCTCGTGATCATGGTCGGGGGGGACCCCGCGGCGCTCGAGTCGGTGCGGCCGATCCTCGCCGCCATGGGGTCCCAGATCTACCACTTCGGCGGCGTCGGGGCCGGCCACACGGCGAAGCTGGTGCAGAACATGATCGGGATCACCAGCGCCGCGGCGATCGCCGAGGGGTTCATCCTGGCCAAGGCCGCGGGCCTGGATGTCGAGCAGCTCTTTGCCATGCTGGGATCGAGCATGTCGGCGAGCCCCCTCCTCAAAGCCATGATCCCCAAGGTGTTCCAGCGGGGGTTTGACCAGGTCGGCTTTCGCCTCGATCTGGCGTACAAGGACATCCGGCAGGCGACCCAACTTGCGCGGGAGATGACGGTGCCCCTGCCCGCGGCGAACGGGGCGACCGAACTGATGCAACTTGCGCGGGCCCTCGGCTTTGGGGGCCAGGACAGCACCGCCGTGATCCGCGGCCTGGAGACCCTGCTGAAGATCGAGGTCAGGGGAGAGCGCGGCTAACGAGTCGAGCCCGGCGGTCGGACGATACGCCGGGCAAAGCGCCGAACCTCGCCGGCGAACCACGCCACCGCGGGGAGCGGGTCGTCCCCGGAGAATATCGGCTGGTACGCGCCGACCCACGAGCAGGCCCAGGTCCAGGGCGCGAGCTTCCCTTCCCGGATCAACCGCCACCCGCCGACCAGATCGCTGTGGGGATCGAAGTAATGGCGGCCGGCCTCGTACGTGGCCGCGGGCTCGATGGGCAGGCTGAGCGCATCCCGGTAGGCCATGGTGACGAGATCCAATCCAGCTCTGGCGTCAAACCCGATGAAACCGTAAGGGCGGGTATTGATCTCCAAGATCTTGAACAGCCCGTCCCGCCCGTCGTACTTGAACTCGGCGTCGAACACCCCGCGGTAGCGGACCGCAGCAAGGAACCGATTCACGACATCCACGGCGGGGGTGACCTCTTCGGGCCGGATGCCGACGCCGTAGCACCCGTCACCGAAGTCCGGGGGAAACATCCGGATCCGCCGCATCGCGCTGCACCCGCGCACGGTCCCCGTGCGGTCCATGAACCCGTTGACG
>VBAO01000430.1 GCA_005883865.1 Candidatus Segetimicrobium genomatis | reverse complement strand
TGTTGCGGCCCGACCTGGATGAAGAAGGGCTCGGCGCGGCGCTCGATCGCATCACTCAGCGGATTGTCGAGCACGGCGGGGCGACCACGGCCGTGGAGCGCTGGGGCAAGCGAAAGCTGGCGTACCCCATCAAGAAGCACCGCGACGGGTACTATACGCTGTTCGTCTTCACGCTTGCAACCGACCGCATCGGACCGCTCAGGCAGATCCTGGGACTGCAGGAAGACTTGCTCCGGTTCGCCTTCTCGACGCACCATCCCAAACCCACACCGGCAGCCGCCGCGGCGGCCCCCGCGCAGGCGGGCCCGCCGCCCCCGCCGGTGAGCGGACCGACCCCGGGGACGGCCGGAGGCCGGCCGCCCGGCCCGGCAGAGACCCCGCATGTATAACCGGATCATCCTGATCGGCCGGCTCACCCGGGATCCCGAGCTCCGGTACGTGCCCAGCGGGGCGCCGGTGGCCAGCTTCACCCTGGCGGTCGACCGGCCGTTCCGGGACCAACAGGGGAATCGCGAGACCGACTTCATCGACATCGTCGCCTGGCGCAAACTGGCCGAGCAGGTCAGCCAGTACATGTCGAAAGGGCGGATGGTCGCGGTCGAGGGCCGCCTGCAGATCCGCTCCTACGAAACCCAGGATGGCCAGAAGCGGAAAGTCGCCGAGGTGGTCGCGGACGGGGTCAGGTTCCTGGATCGAGGACGGCCCAGCACCGCCGAGGCCGCGCCGGCGCCAACGTCCGCCACGTCTGCGCCCGCCGCGGAGGACGCCGCCCCGGGTGGAGGGGACGAGGAGGACGTTCCATTCTGAACCAGTAACGCCGAAATAGGGCGCTGCCGGGAGGAGCATCATGCCAGAGCCAAGAGAAAAAGACGCTCGGCCACGCCGCGATTACCGGCGCCGCCCCAAGCGCAAAGTCTGCTCGTTCTGCGCCGAAAAGGCCACGCTGATCGATTACAAGGACGTGAATCGACTGCGGCGGTTCGTCACCGAGCGGGGGAAGATCTTGCCGCGCCGGGTCTCCGGCAACTGCGCGCGGCATCAGCGGACCCTGGCCGTGGCGATCAAACGCGCGCGCGAACTGGCGCTCCTCCCCTATACCGGCGAGTGATGACGGGAGGCCGGCCGGCCGGGCAGGGCATCCACCGGCTGCCCACGGCTGACCCGGACGGGCGGTTCGCCCGACGCCCAACCCGGGGCCTCACCGAAGGCGCGGTCCTCGCCGCCCTCGCCGCGGTGATCGCGGCGGTGGGGCTCATCATCCCGCCAATCGGTGTCGTGCTGGCCCCGCTTCCGGTCATGCTCCTCGTCATCCGGTGGGGCATGCGGACGGCGGTGCTCGCCGCCGTCGTCTCCGGGCTGATCCTGTTGCAGTTCTTTGGCCCGTTGACCGCCCTGTCGGTGACGGGGATCTTCGCGCCCCTTGGACTGGCCCTCGGCTGGGGGGTCCGGCGGAGGGCCGGCGCTCAACTCACCATCCTCGCCGCGTCCGCCGCATTTCTGCTCTCCACCCTGGCCACCCTGGGGCTCACCGTCTACGTCCTTCACCAGGACGTCGTGGGGCAGCTGATTCGAACCCAGGTGCAGGGCATGGAGATGGCCTTGGACCTGCAGCAGCGGTTCGGGACGCCCCCGGCGCAAATCGAAGAACTGCGGCGCGCCATCGCCGTGATGCCGGGGTTCCTGCGCACGGCGTTCCCGGTGCTCGTGGCGCTGGGCTCACTCCTCTGGGCATACCTGTGCTACCTCCTGGCCCGGTCGGTGCTCCGGCGCGTCGGCCACGAGATCGACGCGGTCCCCCCCATCCTCTCCTGGCGCGTCCCCGTGTCGCTGACGGCGGGGCTGCTGTGGACCCCCGCGGTCCTCTTCCTTGCCAGCGCGTGGGTCCCCCGGCTGGGCGGCGCGACCTTGGACGCTGCGCTCGTCAACCTCTTCGTCTTCGTCGTCGGGACTGCTGCCGATGCTCGCCCTGGCGATCATCGGCATCCTGGACACCTGGTACGATTACCGTCGCCGCCTCGCCGGGGGGAACCCGGGGACCGCGAGCGGGGACACCGCCCCGGATCACGCGGCCTCTCAGGAATCGGGCCCGCGCCCTCAGGCGAGCGCCAGGTAGCGGGCCGCGTCGATGAAGATCATCCTGCTGAAAGACGTGCCGACGCTCGGCCAAGCGGGCGAAGTCCGCGAGGTCAAGGAGGGGTACGCCCACCACTACCTCATCCCCCGCGGGTTGGCCGCCCCCGCCACCACAGGGAATCTCCAGCATCTTCAAGAGACGCTGAAGGCCGGGCAGGATCGCGAAGCGCGGATCACCCACCACACCTTGGACCTCAAAGCCAAACTGGAGGGCCTCGTTGTGGAGGTCCGCGCCAAGGCCGGCGAGGGGGGGCGTCTGTTCGGGTCGGTGACGGCGCAGGACATCGCGGAGGCGATCGCCCGCAAGGGGATCGAGATATCGAAGAAGCAAATCGATCTCCCGGAGCCGATCAAAGCCGCGGGATTTTATCGGGTGCCCGTCCGCCTCCACCCGAAGACCAGCGCGATGGTGGAGGTGAATGTCGTCGCCACGGCCTGAGGTTCCCCTCGGTTCCCACAGATTGTGCACACCCGGCATCCACAAAAAACCCCGGCCTTATCCCCACAATCCCCAGATAGTCCAGAAGGGAACCCACAAGATCGACCTCGCATACCCCACCCTTATAATTCGAAAGACTCATCTCCGGGAGGCTTTCTAGCGTGAGCGTCGCTCGGCCGATCGAACGGGTTCCCCCCCAGAACCTCGAGGCGGAACAGAGCGTCCTGGGCTCGATGCTGCTGGACCGCGACGCGATCGCCCGGGTGGTGGAATCGCTCCGCCCCGAGGATTTCTACCGGGATCTGCACCGGACGATCTACACGGCCGTCCTCGAGTTGTTCGAGCGCGGGGAGCCGGTCGACCTCATCACCGTGACGAACAGGCTCTCCGGCATGGGCAAACTGGACGATGTCGGCGGAGCCACCTACCTCGCGTCCCTGCCCAATACCGTCCCCACGGCGGCCAACGCCGAGTTCTACGCCGGGATCGTCCTCGAAAAGTCGATGCTGCGGGCGTTGATCAGCGCGGGGACCCATATCGCCTCGCGCGGCTTCGAGGGGATGGACGATGTCTCGGCCCTCATCGACCAGGCCGAGAAGCTCGTCTATGGGATCGCCGCCCGCCGCCACATCCAGGATTTCCAGACCATCAAGGAGATCCTCAAGACCAGCTTCGAGAAGATCGACAAGCGGTACCAGGAGAAAGGCACCGTCACCGGCGTCGCGACAGGCTTCACCGACTTTGACATGCTGACCTCGGGCCTGCAGCCCGCCGACATGGTCATCGTCGCGGCCAGGCCGTCCGTCGGCAAAACGACCTGGGCCAGCTGCGTGGCGCAGCACGCCGCGATCACGCAGAAGATCCCGGTCGCGGTCTTTAGCCTCGAGACAAGCAAAGAACAGCTGGTTCAGCGCATCCTCTGCTCCGAAGCCCGCGTGGACAATACCAAGCTGCGCACCGGGTTTCTCGCCGACGAGGACTGGCGCAAGCTCGCGCGGGCCATGGGCAATCTCAGCGAGGCGCCGATCTTCATCGACGATTCCGCGACGCTCTCGGTGATGGAGATGCGCGCAAAAGCGCGTAAGCTCAAGGCCGAACACGGGCTGGGGCTGATCGTGATCGACTACATCCAAATGATCCAGTCGTACAAGCGGGCGGAGAACCGCACGCAGGAGCTCAGCGAGATCGCGCGGGGCATCAAGTCCCTCGCCAAGGAGCTCGACATCCCCATCATCGCGATTTCCCAGCTCAGCCGCGCGGTCGAGGCGCTCGGATCGAAGCGGCCGATGCTGTCGCACCTGAGAGAATGCGTCACGGGGGACACGATTCTTTGGGACGCGGATACCGGCCGGCGACACACGGTTGGCGAGCTGGCCGGCAGGAACCAGTGGCCCCGGCTCCTTTCGCTTGACCGCACAGGGAAGTTGGTCCCCGTTCGCCCGACGGCGGTGATCGAAAAGGGCACGAACGCGGTCTTCGAGATGCGCACAAGCACGGGCCGGAGGATTCGAGCCACGGCCGACCATCCCATCCTGACCCCCGACGGTTGGAAGCCCCTCCGCGAGCTCACCCGCGGGGCGCGGGTCGCCGCCGCCCGCGTGCTCCCAGTCTTCCACGCGGGAACGGCACCACTCACCCCTGATCGCCTGCGCCTCCTCGGGTACCTCATCGGCGATGGAAGCTATCAGCGCCACCGGGGGCTATCTTTCATCAGCGCGGATCCAGCGACATTCGAGGACTGCATCGCAATCGCGGAACGAGAATTCAACGTGGTCGCTCGTCGCGGTGCATCGAATGGAACCCCAGAGGTAGACTTTGCGACGGTCTATCCAAAGGATGGGATGCATCGTGCGTATGGACGGCCGCACGGTAATCCTCTCCGTGAGTGGCTGCGCGAACTCGGAATTGAAGGGCAGTCTACGTACAACAAACGGATCCCCGATTCAGTGTTTGTCGAGGCAGACCATGCCGGCCTCCGCTCGCTCCTGCGCGCCCTCTTTTCGACCGACGGGTGCCTGACGCGCCGCACCTACCATAGGAACGGAATAGCCCTCTGGTCGCTACACTATGACTCGGTCTCTCTGGGGCTCGCGGAGGACGTTCGCGACCTTCTGCTTCGGTTCGGCATCATCTCGCAAATTAGCTCCGGCTACAAGAGCAAGAAAGGCACTGTGCCAATCTATCGAGTGTGCGTCGAAGATGCGCGCCAGCTGGCGGCATTCTGCCAGCTGGTTGGGATCGAAGGACGGAAGGGCGCACTCGTCAATGCGTGCGCCGCAGAACTGGCGACGCGCCGCGCAAAGCCCCAAATCGACCGGCTTCCATACTCTGTCCCTGCCGATCTTTGGGGGCTGAAGAACGCC
>VBAO01000248.1 GCA_005883865.1 Candidatus Segetimicrobium genomatis | reverse complement strand
CCGATCGCGGGCATCGTGGAGGCGGTGAAGATGACCCTGGAGCGGACCCCGCCCGAACTCGCCGCCGACATCGTCGACCGAGGAATCGTCATGGCCGGCGGCGGCTCGCTGCTCCGCGGGCTCGACCGGCTGCTCGCCGAGGAGACCGGCATGCCGGTGACCATTACCGACGATCCCTTGAGCGCCGTCGTGTTGGGGACGGGGAAGGCGCTCGAAGAGATCGAGACCCTGAAAAAGGTGCTGATTACCACCAAGAGATAGATCCCGCCGTGGTATTGGACGCGTTTGCCCGCCGCCGACAGTTCGTCGTCTTCATCGTACTGTGCATCCTCGCCCTCGGGGTGCTCACCAATCAGGTGCGATCCCCGGAGCAGCGGCGGGGCCGCCGGCCTGTCCCGGGTCGGCGATGTCGTAGATCGCGGTTGGGCGCTCGTCACGGAGATCGGCCGGCTCCGGACGGAGAACCGGCGCCTCGCGGCGGAGGTCGCCCGGCTTCGCGAAGAGAACGCCCGGCTCCAGGACGCCGCACAGGAAGCCCAGAGGCTGCGCAGCCTCATGGCGGTTCGGCAGCAGTCGTTTCGGACCGTCTCCGCCCGCGTCATCGGGCGCGATCCCAGCCACTGGTTCAACACGCTGCTGATCGACCGCGGCCCCCGGGACGGCGTCCGGCGCAATGACCCCGTGGTCACGAGCGAGGGACTGGTGGGCCACGTCATCGAGGCGTCCGGGGGGTGGGCGCGGGTGCTCCTGGTCCTCGATCCTCGAAGCGCGATCGGGGTCCTGGTGGGCCGGTCTCGGGATGCGGGGGTCGCCGAAGGCCAGGGCCAGCCGATGCTCCGCGTCAAGTATCTGTCCCGCGACGCGGAGATCCAACCGGGGGATCAGGTCGTGACGGCCGGGCTCGGCGAGATCTATCCCCGCGGGCTCGTGGTGGGGACGGTCGTCGACGTGTCCCGGGGCGAGGGAGACCTGTTCCGGGAGGCGCTCGTCCGTCCGGCCGCGGATCTCAACCACCTCGAAGAGATGGTCATCCTCGTCGCAGAGGGATCCCAGGCCCCCCGATGATTAGGTACGGGGCATACCTGTTGGTCGTCGCCGTCGGCCTCGTGCTGGAGATGACATGGCTGGGACGGGCGACGATCGTCGGCGTGGCCCCGGATCCGCTCGTCATCTTCGTGATGGTGGTGGGATTGGTTCACGGCTCAGAAGAAGGAGCCCTCGTGGGCGCGGGGGTCGGGCTCCTCCAAGATATCGTCACGGGCGTGCCGCTGGGGCTCGGGATGCTGGCCGATCAGGTCGTGGGATTCGTCGCCGGCCTGGGGGGAGGGGTCGTCTATATAGAAAGCGTGTGGATGCCGGCGGTGAGCGCCGCGGCGCTCACCGGCCTCCGGGTCGGGGTCTGGGCCCTGGCGGCGCACCTGGTCGGCCTGCTCGGAGGTCCCCTCCTCGAGGTCGTCCGGGTCGATCTCGTGACGGCGTGCTATAATGGCCTCATTGCGATCCCCATTTATCATGGACTTCGCTCCCTCGACAGGGCGCTCGTTCGGTTTCATGAAGAGTCCCGCTGATGGCCGTCCCCCGGTTCCCCGATGGACCGAGATCTCTTTGAACGCCGCCTGACCGTGGTGCTGGTGGTCGTCGGCGCCCTGTTGCTGGCGCTGGCGGTCCGCCTCTGGCAGATCCAGATCCTCCAGGGGGAGTACTTCCTCCGGCTCGCCGAGGAGAATCGGATCCGCATCACCAGCATCGTCGCTCCCCGCGGGCTGATCAAAGACCGTCACGGCCGCCCCCTGATCCTGAATCGCGCCGCCTTCACCGTCTATCTCCTGCCCACCGAGTTGCGCGATTCGGCGCAGGTCATCCCCGAAGTGGCCCGCAAACTCGGCATGACCCCGGCGGAGGTGAACGACAAATTGGCCGTCGCGGCCCAGGAGCGGCCATTCGATCCAGTCCTCCTGCGCCGCGACATCCCCAAGGAAGCCATCGCGGCGCTCGAGGAAAACCGGATGGATCTCCCCGGCGTCCTCGTGCAGGTGGAGCCCGTCCGCGATTACCTCCACGGCGCCCTGGCCGCGCACCTCCTGGGATACCTGGGAGAGGTCGACGACCGGGCGCTCGCGACGCTGCGCGGGCAAGGCTACGAAGCCGGCGAGTTGATCGGGAAGGATGGGGTCGAGCGGATCTACGACCGATACCTCAAGGGGCGAAACGGGCAGATCCAGGCCGAGGTGGACGCCCAAGGCCGCCCGCTTCGCCAGCTGGCGAAGATCCCGCCGTCCCCCGGCAACACCGTGACGCTCGGGATCGACCTGGATGTTCAGCAGGCGGCCGAGGACGCGCTCGGGTCGCGGGTCGGAGCCGTCGTGGCGATGGATCCCAATGATGGCACGATCGTGGCCCTTGTCAGCCATCCCGCGTTCAACCCCAACCTCTTCGCGACCGGGATCACCGTCCCGGCCTGGACGAAATTGCTGCGCGACCCGCTGCAGCCGCTGCTCGACCGGGCCACCCAGGGCGGGTATCCCATGGGGTCGGTGTTCAAGATCGTCACGGCGACCGCGGCCCTGGAGTTGGGGGTGGTCCAGCCGGGCACCCGGTTTTTCTGTCCCGGCTTCTACACCCTCGGCAACCGTGTCTTTCACGACCACGAAGCCCACGGCAGCCTGAACTTCCTCGAGGGGATCGCCCAATCGTGCAACGTGGTGTTCTGGACCCTGGCCCGCCCCGTGGGCCCCGACGCCCTGGCCCGGTACGCCAAGATGTACGGCCTGGGGCAGACCACGGGGATCGATCTCGTCCAGGAAAGCGCGGGGATCGTTCCCGATCCCGACTGGAAGCTTCGGGTGTGGAAGGAGGCGTGGTACCCCGGCGATACGTTGAACTCGGCGGTCGGCCAGGGATTCATGCTTGCCACGCCGATCCAGGTCGCGCGCCTCGTGGCCGCGGTGGCCAACGGGGGCCGGCTCGTCACCCCCCACATCGTGACCGAGATCACCTCACCCGATGGCCAGGCGCTGCTCCGCGTCGCGCCGCCCCCGGCCCGCACGATTCACGTGTACCCGCAGACGCTGGCGATACTCCAGGCCGGGTTGGTGGCCGTCGTCACCCACGGCACCGCCGCGTCGATCCAGATGCCGGGGCTGGCCGTCGCCGGCAAGACCGGCACCGCGGAAAACCCGCACGGCCGGCCGCACGCGTGGTTTGCCGGGTACGCCCCGGTCAAGGATCCCCAACTCGTGGTCGTGGCCCTCGTGGAGAACGTGGGGTACGGCGCCGAATTCGCCGCCCCGATCGTCCAGCGGGTGCTCCAAGTGGCGTTTGGCCTTCCGACCCCCGGGGCGGGGCGTCCCCTGCCGGCTCCCCCAGCGCCCCTCCCCTCGGCTGTTCCGGGGGAGGCGCACCCGTGACCGCCCTGGCCGGCGCTCCACCAACAGGCCTGCGCCCGTTCCTCCGGCGGTTGGACGTCCTCCTGATCCTGTCGACCGCCGCGCTCGTGGGGTTCGGCCTCTTGATGGTCTACAGCAGCACCCACCTCGGCCCCCGGCCGTTTCTCTACCTGCACAGCCAGGCGCTCCACCTGAGCGTGGGCCTCCTGATCGGGGTGCTCATCCTGGCGGTCGACTACCGGGTCCTCGCGTCGAGCGCCCTGCCGTTGTACGTGATGAACCTCCTGCTCCTTGGCGCGGTGCTGAAGATCGGCCACACGAGCCTCGGCGCACAGCGCTGGCTCTCGCTCGGACCGCTCGGGCAGTTTCAGCCGTCGGAAATCGCCAAACTCGTCATCGTGATCACGCTGGCGAAGCACCTGAGCGACCGCCCGGGACCGTACCGATCGGTCTGGGATCTCATGCCCTTCCTCGGCC
This sequence comes from Candidatus Segetimicrobium genomatis, assembly GCA_005883865.1. GTDB lineage: Bacteria > Sysuimicrobiota > Sysuimicrobiia > Sysuimicrobiales > Segetimicrobiaceae > Segetimicrobium. The sequence goes on along the minus strand of VBAO01000248.1, from coordinate 5,290 downwards.
AGGTCGCGCTGCCGATGGTCCTAATCTTCAGGCAACCGGATCTTGGCACGGCCCTGGTCCTGGGCGCCATCCTCATCGGGATGCTCTACGCGGCCGGCGCGCGCCGGCGGGACCTCGCCACGCTCGGGGTGGCGGGGGCGGCCCTGGTGCCGGCCCTCTGGCACGTGCTCAAAGAGTACCAGCGGCGGCGCCTGCTGGCCTTTGTGCACCCGGACCTGGACCCCTTGGGGGCCGGCTACGGAATCATTCAATCGAAGATCGCCGTCGGGAGCGGCCTCGTCTGGGGCAAGGGGCTGCTGGCCGGGACCCAGGGCGTCCTCCGGTTCGTGCCCGAGCATCACACCGACTTCATCTTCTCGGTGATCGGCGAGGAGTTCGGGTTCGTCGGCGCGATGGTGCTCCTGGGCCTCTTCCTCCTCTGGGTGTCCCGCGGCCTGCGAATCGCGGCCGAGGCACGCGATCGCTTCGGCGCGCTGGCGTCGGTGGGGATCGTGTCGATGGTCGCGTTCCACGTGTTTGTGAACATCGGGATGACCGTGGGGATCATGCCGATCACCGGGATTCCCCTCCCGTTCATCAGTTACGGGGGGAGCGCCCTCATGGCGATGGTGTGGGCGACGGCCCTCCTGCTGAACATCGGCATGCGCCACCTGAATGTGGGCATCGGATTTGACACCTCTCCGGCCCCCGCGCGGGAAATGCGCTTGATTGGGTGGCCGGAGCGTCTGAAGGAGTGAGCGGGAGAATGCGCAAGGAGATCCTGGCGAGCGTAGATCCAGCCGAGGTGCGCGTCGCGATTCTCGAGGACGGCGTGCTCTCGGGCATCATGGTCGAGCGGGGCGAGCCGCTGGCGGGGAACATCTACAAGGGCCGGGTCGCCAGCGTGCTGCCGGGCATGGAGGCCGCGTTCGTCGACATCGGGTTGGAGCGCAACGCCTTTCTGCCCCTCGCCGATATCCGGTCCGAGCGCATCGGCGGGGAGGAACTGGAAGACGCGATCGGTCGAGGCCCGATCGCCGAGCGATTGCGGGTCGGTCAAGAGATTCTCGTGCAGGTCACCAAAGAGCCGCGCGGGAGCAAGGGAGCGCGGGCGACCACCTACGTCGCCCTCCCGGGACACTACATTGTCCTGATGCCCACCGTCACCGGCGTGGGCGTCAGCCGGCGGATCGAGCACGAGCACGAGCGCAAACGGCTTCGGGGCCTCGCGGAGCGCGTCCGGCCCGTGCAGGCGAGAGGCGGCGAGCGGATGGGGCTCATCGTGCGCACGGCCGCCGAGGGGATCGAGGAGCAGGACCTGGCCGACGATGCGCGGTTTCTCGCCCGGCTGTGGGAGGGGGTGACGGAACGGGCGCGGGCGACGCGGGCCCCGGCCCTCCTGTACCAGGACCTGGGCCTGGTGGGCCGCGTGGTTCGGGACCTCTTCACCGGAAGCGTGGACCGTTTCGTGGTGGATTCGCCCGCGGAGTTCGAACGGATCCGGAGCCTGCTCGGGTCGTTTCCCCCCGAGCTCCTGGAGCGCGTCACCCTCCACACGGCCGCCCGGCCGCTGTTCGAAGCCCACGACGTGGAACGCGAGATCGAGCGGGCGCTCCACCGCAAGGTGTGGCTGCGCAGCGGCGGGTACCTCGTGTTTGACCGGACGGAGGCCGCCACCGTGATCGACGTCAACACCGGCAAGTACGTTGGGAAGACCGACCAGCCCAGCACCATCCTCCGCACGAACCTCGAGGCGGCCGCCGAGGTGGCCCGGCAGATCCGCCTTCGGGACATCGGCGGGATCATCCTCATCGACTTCATCGACATGGAGTCCGAGAAGCACCGGCGCCGGGTCGTCGTCGCGCTCGAGGAAGCGGTGCAGGCCGACCGCACCAAGATCCACATCATCGACCTCACCGGGCTGGGACTCGTCGAGCTCACCCGGAAGCGCGTGTACCAGAGCCTGGACGAGATCATGCGCATCCCGTGCCCCTACTGCGAGGGCCGGGGACGCGTGCTGTCCCCCCAGAGCATGGCCGTGCGGGTGCGCCGCGAGCTCGCCCGCGCCGCCCGCGCATCCCGGGCGCCGTGCCTCGTCGCGGAGGTGCATCCGGAGGTGGCGGCGATTCTTGCCGGAGACGCCCGATGGACCGATACGATCTCGCGAGAGTCCGGGAAGACGATCTTCGTCCGGTCCCGGCCCGGCGCCCACCTCGAGCGGATGGACCTCCTGGCCGGCGACTCGGTTGAAGCGGCGGCGATTGCGGTGGCCTCGGCGGGGAACGGCAGAGGGGCGGTCGATGGATGGCTGGACCCGGCGCGCGGGGAGGTGCTCGACGTGCCCGACGGGGGCGATGGCGATCCCTGGCCCGCCGGCGATCCGGGGGGAAAGCGGGGCATCCTCGGGCGGCTCCGCTCGTGGTGGGGAGGGCGGGTCGCCGCGCGGCGGATGGGGGCGCTCGAGCGAGAGCGCACGCACGTGACGCACGCCGGAGGTCGTTGACACCCCCCGGGGCCCGTGCTACGATTTCGTGGATTCAAGAGGTGGGGATGTCCATGTATGCCGTGGTCGAGGCCGGGGGAAAGCAGCACCGCGTGACCCCGGGGCAGGTGATCGAGGTCGATCGCCTGCCTCAGGCGAAGGGGTCGGAGATCACGTTTGGGCGCGTGCTGATGGTCGTCGACGGCGAGCAGGTCACCACGGGGACGCCGGTGGTGGCGGGAGTTCGGGTGGCCGCAACCGTGCTGGCCCACCCGCGCGGCCGCAAGGTCATCGTGGGAAAGTTCCGCTCGAAGAAGCGCTACCGGAGGCGCGTGGGACACCGCCAGCCCCTGAGCCGGGTCCGCGTCGATCGGATCGATGTGGAGGGGGCGTCTCGTGGCGCATAAGAAGGGCGGGGGCAGTTCAGGGAACGGCCGGGACAGCAACGCCCAGCGGCTGGGGATCAAACGGTTTGCGGGCGAACGCGTGACCGCGGGAAACGTGATCGTGCGGCAGCGGGGGACGCGGTATCATCCCGGCGCGAACGTTGGAGTGGGGCGAGACGACACCCTGTTTGCGCTGGCCTCGGGCGTCGTGCGGTTCGAGCGACAGGGTCGCGACCGCCGGCAGGTCTCAGTCCGGCCTGCCCCCCTCCAGGGGGGGCCTGCCGGGGCCTAGGTCCCACGGCCGGCCAGCCTGCCCCCCTCCACGGGGGGCTTTGATGTTCATCGACCTCGCGCACATCCAGGTGACGGCGGGTGACGGCGGAAACGGTTGTGTGGCGTTCCGCCGCGAGAAGTTTGTCCCAAAGGGCGGGCCCTCCGGAGGAGACGGCGGGCGCGGCGGCGATGTGATCCTCGTCGCCGATCCGGACCTCAACACCCTGCTGCCGTTTCGGTACCGCCGCCGGTTCGCGGCCCGCCGGGGCGCGCACGGCGAAGGGAGCGGTCGCACCGGGCGCACCGGGGAGGACCTGGTGATCCCCGTGCCCGTGGGGACCACCGTGTTCGACGACGCCACGGACCGGCCACTGGCCGATCTGGCCGTGCCGGGCCATCGGGTGACGATCGCCAGGGGGGGCCGCGGCGGACGGGGGAACGCGCACTTCGCCACTCCCACCCACCGGGCGCCGCGCGAGTCGGAACCCGGAGGGGGGGGAGAGGAGCGGCGGCTGCGCCGCGAACTGCGCCTCCTGGCCGATGTCGGGCTGGTCGGTCTCCCCAACGCCGGCAAGTCCCTGCTCTTGAGCCGGATCACAGCGGCCCGCCCGAAGGTCGCGGATTACCCCTTCACCACCACGGAACCGGTGCTGGGAGTGGTGCCTCTCCCCGATGCCCCGGGCGTCGTGGTCGCCGACATCCCCGGACTCATCGAGGGAGCCCACCGCGGCGTCGGGCTCGGTCACGAGTTCCTCCGGCATATCGAACGGACACGGGCGCTGGTGCACGTTGTCGATCTCGCCGGAGACGCTCCCGAGCGCCAGATGGCCACGGTTGAACGCGAACTGACGATGCACTCGCCGTCCCTCGCGGACCGTCCAACGATCGTGGCCGCAAACAAGATGGACCTCCCGGATGCGCGAGCGCGGTGGGAGGCGTTTTCGGCACGCCTCGCATCCCAGGGCCGGACGGCGGTTCCCATCTCCGCAGCCACCGGCGAAGGCATCCCGGCGCTCCTCGGGGCGATCCTCACCGCCCTTCGATCTCCCGGTGAGGGGCCGCCCCGTCCTAATCTTCCCCACGCAGGGGACAGGCGGGGGGCCGGGCCGGAGGAGAGCCCTCCCGGCGAGGAGAAGACGAGCGCGGACCACGCGCGACCGAGCAGACGCGTTCGGGGGCGGGCATGAGAAAGATCGGCATCATGGGCGGGACGTTCGATCCCATTCACTACGGCCATCTCGTGACCGCCGGCGAAGCGCGCTGGCAGTTTGGGCTGTCCGAGGTGATCTTCGTGCCCAACCGCCATCCGCCGCACAAAGAGCCCGGCGAGGTGTCCGACCCCGAGCACCGGTATCTGATGACGATCCTGGCCACGGTCACGAACGCGCACTTCACGGTGTCCCGGATCGAGATCGACCGCCCGGGCCCGTCGTACACCATCGATACGATCCGCGAGTTGCGCCGCACCCGGCCCGAGGACGACCTGTACTACATCACGGGCGCCGACGCGCTCACGCAGATCCTCCACGGCGAGTGGCGGGAGACCGAGCAACTGCTGGGGCTGTGCCGGTTCATCGCCTCGAGCCGGCCCGGGTACAGCGTGGACCCGTCGGTGTGGTCGTCGGCCAACCACCGGCTGGGCGCGCGGATCCGGAACGTGCAGACGATGGAGATTCCCGCGATGGCGATCAGCAGCACCGATATCCGGGCGCGGGTGCGGGACGGCCGCCCGACCAAGTACCTCCTGCCGGAACCGGTCGAGGAGTACATCGCGAAGCACCGGCTGTACATGGGGGCGCCGGCCGGCGCGCGCGAGATGGGGTTGCAGGCATAGTGGAGGCGAGGGGGAAGGCGCTCCTGGCGGCGGCGGCGGCCGAGGCCAAACTCGCGGAACGCGTCACGGTCCTCGACGTCCAGGAGCATACCCCGGTGACCGACTTCTTCGTCATCGCGAGCGGGACCAACCGGATCCAGATCAAGTCCATCACCGAAGCGGTCGAGGACGCCCTCCGAGAGGTGGGCGAGCGGCCGGGGCGGGCCGAGGGGCGGGATGGCGACCGCTGGGTGCTTCTCGACTTCGGCGATGTGGTGGTCTACGTCTTCGCGCCGTTCGAGCGCGCGTACTACGACCTCGAGCGGTTGTGGGGCGATGCGCCCATCGTCGAGCGCT
>VBAO01000429.1:2891-3445 GCA_005883865.1 Candidatus Segetimicrobium genomatis | reverse complement strand
CCGTTGACGAGATCCGCCGGCTGCATGCGAGGTTCCCGGAGAACATCAAGCTCTACGCGGCGTTTCTGGACTCGGAGATCATTGCCGGGACGATCATCTACGAAACCGATACCGCGGCCCACGCCCAATACATCGCCGCGTCCGAGGTCGGCCGGTCCAGCCGGGCGCTCGATCTGGTCTTCTATCAGCTCCTCAGCGCGGTCTACCGGGAAAAGGACTACTTCGATTTCGGGAGTTCGACCGAACACGAAGGGCGCGATCTCAATGCCGGCCTGATCGAGTTCAAGGAAGGATTCGGCGCGAGGGCCGTAATGCACGACTTTTATGAGCTGCAGACGGGGCTGTAGGACCGCGTCGGGAGGATGTGACCCGTGTCTGTCGCTGAGTGCCGCCTGATCGATCTGCCCCGCATCAAGGACGAGCGGGGCAACCTGACGTTCATCGAAACCGGGCGGCACGTGCCCTTCGAAATCAAGCGGGTGTTCTACCTCTACGACGTCCCCGGGGGGGCCACGCGGGGCGGCCACGCCCATCGGGCGCTGCATCAGATGCTC
>VBAO01000429.1:0-2873 GCA_005883865.1 Candidatus Segetimicrobium genomatis | reverse complement strand
GGAAGAAATTCCGCCTCAACCGCTCGTATTTTGGGCTGTACATGCCGCCGCTGATCTGGCGGGAGATCGACGACTTCTCCTCCGGCGCGGTCTGCCTGGCCGTGGTGTCGGATTTCTTCGATGAATCGGACTACTACCGGACCTACGAAGAGTTCCTCAGCAAGGTGCGGGGTGACTGATGAAGACACCGTTTTTGGATCTGCGGCCTGCCTACGAAGAGTTGCGGGATGAACTGGACGCCGCGTACCACCGGGTCATGGAATCGGGCTGGTACGTGTTGGAGCGGGAGGTCGAAGGCTTCGAGCAGGAGTTTGCCGCGTACTGCGGCGCGCGTCACTGCGTCGGCGTAGGAAACGGCCTCGAGGCCCTGCACCTCATCCTCCGGGCGTGGGACATCCACGAGGGAGATGAGGTCATCGTGCCCGCGACCACCGCCATTGCCACGTGGTTGGCCGTTTCGAATGCGGGAGCGACGCCGGTTCCCGTGGATGGCGATCCGCGCACGCAAAACCTCGACCCCGCGCGGCTGCGCGCTGCGATTGGGCCCCGGACGCGGGCCATCATCGCCGTGCACCTCTTCGGTCAGCCGGCCGATATGGATCCGATCCTCGAGGTGGGGCGCCGTCACGGCCTCAGGGTCATCGAGGATGTCGCCCAGGCCCACGGCGCGCGCTACAGGGGACGGCGGGTCGGGAGCCTCGGGGATGCCGCGGGCGCCGGAGCGGTGCTGACCAACGACGGCGACCTCGCGGAGAAGGTGCGAATGCTCCGGAACTACGGCTCGAAGGAAAAGTACTACGAGATCCTCAAGGGGTTCAACTCCCGCCTCGACGCGATGCAGGCGGCGTTTCTCCGCGTCAAGCTCAGGCATCTGGATGCCTGGAACGATCGGCGCCGGGCCCTCGCCCGCCGGTATGTGGAGAACCTGGCGGGCCTCCCGGGGTTGGAGCTCCCCTTCGTGCTCGGGTGGTGCGAGCCGGTCTGGCACCTCTTCGTGACCCGGCACGCGCACCGCGATGACCTTCGCGGATGGCTCAAGGCTCAGGGCGTCGGCACGCTCCTCCACTATCCCATCCCCCCCCACCTCTCCCAGGCGTATGCCGACCGGGGATGGAAGCCTGGGGCGCTCCCCGTGGCCGAGGCGTTTGCGCAGAGATGCCTGAGTCTGCCCCTGAGCGCCCAGCTCACCGAGCTGCAGGCTGAACACGTGATCTCCTCGCTCAAGAAGTACTTCAGCCGCCAGGTACCGGAGAAGACACGGACCGCGACCGGATGACGCGGATGACCGACATCAACCGCTACACGCGGGAGTACCTCAGACATTACGAAGAGGACTCCTTCGAGCTCCATGCGATCGCCGAGCGAAGAACGCGGGTCCTCCATTCAGTCCGAAAGTATCCGCATGAGAGCATCCTCGAGGTTGGGTGCGGCGTGGAACCGTGCTTCCTCTTCTTCGAGGACTACAAAACCTACGCCGTCGTCGAGCCCTCGAGTGAGTTTGTTCAGCACGCCCGCCGCGGCGCGGAAGGGAAGCCGCATGTGCGCGTCGTTCAGGGGTTTCTCGAGGAGGTCGTCGATAGCCTGCGGGCCCAGGGGGCGTTTGAGTTCATCATCGTGAGCAGCCTGCTCCACGAGGTGCCCGATCCGTCGGCCCTGTTGCAGGCGGTTCGGCGCCTCGCGACTCCATCAACGACCGTCCACATCAACGTGCCGAATGTCTATTCGTTTCACCGGCTTCTGGCGCTCGAGATGGGACTCATTCGGAGCCTCTTCGAGCCGTCGGCCACCGAACTTCGGTTCCAGCGGCACACGCGATTCGACCGGGAGTCGCTGCTCAAGGTCGTCGCGGACAATGGCTTTCGAGTCCTGCACTTCGAAACCTACCTGGTCAAGCCCTTCACCCATGATCAGATGGACGCGCTCCTGAGGCACGGGATCATCGACCTCAAGACGCTTGCCGCCCTGGGGGCCATGACCAAGTACCTCCCGGACATGGGCTGTGAGATGTTCGTTGAGGTCAGGGCCGGGTGATGCGGGAGCTCGTCATCGCCGCCCTGCAGACGGGGGGCGCGTCGGTCGTCGCCCTCGCCCTCGGCATGGTCGCCACGAAGGTCTTCGCCCTCGTCCTGGGACCTGCGGGCATCGGCTTCATCTCGCTGGTGCGGCAAACGTTCCAGGCCGCCCAGATGCTCGCCACGCTGAATGGACAGGCCGCCATCGCCCAGGGCATCGCGAGCCGGGAGGACACCTCGCAGGCCCGGTATCTCGCGACCGTGTTCTGGATCCTGCTCGCGGGAGGGGGCGCGGTCGCGCTGGCCTTCCTGCTGGTCCCTTCACAGGTCGCGTCGTCGGTGATGGGCCGGCAGGACCAGGGGAGCGTGCAGGTGATCCGCTGGTTGTCGGTGGCGGTCCTGGCGGGCGTCGCGTCGACCTATCTCTCGGGGGTGCTCAACGGCTATCGCGCGATTGGGCGCCTGGCGTTCCTCCAGGCCGTCGGCGCCGCCGTCGCCGCGGTCCTCGCCTATCCGGTCGCGCGGCTGCTCCGGGCGGGACACCCCGTGGCGCTCACGCTGCAGCTCGCGGTTCCGCCGCTGGTCGTGGGCGTCCTGGGCCTCGCGTTTGCGCTGCGCGGCGGCTGGCTCCCGAAGCCGTTTCGTCACGCCGGTCTCAACTTCGACGCCGGAGCCGCCAGGGGATTCTTGGGGTTGGCCGCCGCCATGGTCCTCACCGGCGTCGTGGCGACATCCATCCCGCTGGCCGTGCGGGCGATCACCGTTCGCCGGTTCGGCCTCCACGGGGTCGGTCTCTTCGACGTCGCCTGGAATATCAGCATGAACTACATCGTGCTCGCGATCGCGTCCTGGTCCACGTAC
>VBAO01000418.1:3291-4141 GCA_005883865.1 Candidatus Segetimicrobium genomatis | reverse complement strand
CCCCACAAGGCGGCGATCGGGTGGCGCACAACGTGGGCCAAGACCCAGTAGAGCAGTCCCCCCGCAATGCCGGCGACGAACGCCGACCAGGCGACCTCCCGTAGCGAGGCGATGTGCACCCCCGTGGCGAGCTGAATGCCCATACTGCCCACGGCTGCCACGACGCCGGCACCGATGCCGGCGGCCAGGAACATGCCCTGGCGTCGCGGCCCCTCAATCGTCCGATCCTGAACCACGTCTGCTCACCTCCGGATGCCTAGTTGGTCTGGTCGTTCTTGGGAGGGGGGAGACTGACGGCGAGGGGGGGAACACCGCCAGCCTCCCAGCTTCCTGACCTCCCCTCGGGGGACCGCTCCCCCGCGAGACTCACACTAACGCGCTCGGGTGAAACCAACATGAAAGCGTGATGAAAGATCTTTCAGAGAATCAGGGCGGCGTTCGCGGCTTTCATCGTCTTTTCATGACCGGTCCGTACGTTAGAATGAGCCCGTGGCACATCCTGATCGAAAGGGAGCGCCCCGATCGTGAGCGTTTTGGTCATCGAGGATGAGCCGAAGATCCGCGAGTTTCTCCGGCGCGGGCTTGAGGAAGAGGGGTATACGGTCGAGGTCGCCGCAGATGGAGAGACGGGGCTGGAACTGGCCTCGGACAATGCGTACGATCTGATCATCCTGGATCTGCTGCTGCCCCGGCGAGATGGACTCGACGTGTGTCGCGCCCTTCGCCGCCAGGGACGCGCCACCCCTGTACTCATGCTGACTGCGCGTGACGCCGTGTCCGACCGGGTGACCGGTCTCGACGTCGGGGCCGATGACTACCTCACGAAGCCCTTTGCCTTCGAAGAGCTGCT
>VBAO01000418.1:0-3191 GCA_005883865.1 Candidatus Segetimicrobium genomatis | reverse complement strand
CCCCGGCCAAATCCTCAGCCGGGTGACGATCGAGGAGCGGGTGTGGGGATACGACTCCGAGGCCGGCAGCAACGTGGTCGACGCCTATATTCGTCTCCTCCGCCGCAAGGTCGACGCCGGGCATCCGAAGCGGCTCATCCAGACGATCCGCGGGGTCGGATACGTCCTGAAGGCCTGAGGATGGCGTGAGCATCCGGACGCGGCTGACCGTCTGGTACACGGGGCTCCTGGCCGTGGTCTTGGTGGCGCTCGCGTTGATCCTCTACGCGCTGTTTTCGTACTTTTTGTGGGCCCACGCGGAGGACGGCTTGCGTGCTCGAGCGGCGCAGCTGGCCAGTTTTGTCGAGAGCTCGGATCCCGCACACGAAGAGGGCACGTTGTTCGATCTCGCCGACCCATCCGTCGTCGATCGTTTCTCGGCCGAAGGCACGTTGATCCAGATCACCGACTACCACGGGCGGGTGGTCAATCGCTCGCGCACACTGACCGCGCACCCGATGGCGTCGGGGGCCGCCGTGCGCCATGCCCTCGACGGCAGGGCCTCTCTCGACCAAGCCGTGGTGGCAGGAGTGGGCCCCGTGCTCGTCTACACGGCCCCCATCACGCACCGGCACTCGATCATCGGAGTGACTCAGGTGGCGACTCCCGAGGTCCTGGCACCTCTCCGCTGGCTGCTGATGGCCGTGGGGACCGGCGTTCTTGTCGTTGCGGCGGCCGGAGGGCACCTCCTGGCCTCCCTGGCGCTTGCCCCGATCGATCGGATCACCCAGACGGCACGGGCGATCGCCGCCGGCACCCTCGGTCGACGACTCCACCTGACGGGGGCGAATGACGAAGTGCGCCGGCTGGCGCAGGCGTTCGACGAGATGCTCGACCGGATCGACGAGACGCTCGCCCGGGAACGCCGGTTTACGGGCGATGCGGCGCATGAACTCCGGACCCCACTGACGATCCTCAAAGGTGAGTTGGAGGTAGCGCTTCGGAGGGAGCGGCCGGCGGCGGCGTACCGCGAGGCGATGGTGAGCATGGCGCAAGAGGTGGACCGGCTCGTGCGTCTGGTGGAGGACCTCCTGGTCCTGGCGCGGGCCGACGAGGGCGAAGTCCCGCTCGATCTTCGCCCAATCCCTGTGGAGGGCCTCGTCCGCTGGGCTGAGGCGCACTTCCGGGGGGCCGCTCAGAAGAAGGCCATCATCCTGGAAGCGGAAGGGACGGGGTCGCCGACCGTCCTGCACGCCCCCCGGAGGGACGGTCCGCCTGACGTGGGACACGGACGGCGCGTTTGCACGGGTGCGGGTGGTCGATACCGGATCCGGAATCGCCTCCGAGGATCTGCCCCATCTGTTTGACCGCTTCTATCGCGCCGACCGGGCGCGAGTGCGGAGCTCGGGGGGGAGCGGGCTTGGCCTGGCGATTGTGCAGTGGATCGTCAATGCCCATGGGGGGCGGATCGGGATCGAGAGCCGCCTCGGATCCGGAAGCACGGTGACCGTGTGGCTCCCCTCGGTGGACGCGACTCATCCGGGCACGGTTCCTGGAGGTCGTTAAGTGCGGATGGAGTAGCAGGACGCGCCGTGAGGGTGCCCTCACGGCGCGCGCCGGCAGAGTACGAACGGACGAAGCTAGTGTTTTGTTTCTGGTCCGTTCTCGACCCCGTTTTCGCCCTCGTGCTCATCCCCAGCCTTGGCGGCGAGTTCCTGGTGCACGACGGCCCCCGTCCCGGCATCGACCTTGACGTCGTGGACCTTGCCGTTCGCCGCCTTGATCTCGACGCCGTAGACGGCGCAGCCGTTCTCGTTCTCGATCTCCGCCCGGAGCACGGTCCCCGGGACGGCCGCAGCGGCTGCCTGTCGCGCTTGGGCTTCGCTGATCTTCGCCAGGGCTGCCACGCCGGAATCTCGCGTCCCCGAAGGGACCTTGATGCTGCACGCGTAGGGGGGTTCCTTGGTGGTCTGCGCCGGCCCGGTCTGCGCGAACGCCGATCCTCCGAGGAACGCCGCGGCAAGCCCCGCCGCCGCGATGCCCGCGGCGACGCGGGTCGACCGAGTGTTCCTTATGGCGAGCACGAACTTCTTCATTGCCATTCCTCCTGTGGTGTCGATGTCTGGAGGTTTCCTCCAGCACGGCCAGCATACTGGGACGGCATGAAAGGCCAATGAAACCCGGATGAAACCCAGATGAAAGTCGCGGACCGACGGGCGCCGACTTGGGCGGATGCCAGAGGGGCGGTGTCGTGGTAGCCTAGGATGGCGAGATGGTGACTCTCACGGCGGACGGGCGGCCATCTATCGTGGAGGTTCCATCATGAACCGGATCGCTGCAGGCGGTGGCACACCCGAGACCGTCGCCCGGCTGCTCGGGGCGTGGCGGAGCGAGGTGGAGGCCCGCGCGATATACGAAGCGCTGGCGGCGCGCGAGCCCGACCGGGACCGGGCCGCGATCCTGCTCCGTATGGCAGACGGCGAGGGCGGCCATCGCGCGCGGATCGAGGCGCGCCTCGGCGAGCTTGGCGTTCCGACTCCCGATCCTGCCTCCGTCCGGCTGACGCTGTGGACGCGGTTGCAACTGCGGTTCGCGCCGGCCGAGAAAGTGCTCGCCTGGCGTGAGGCGATGGAGAACCGGGAGACCGACGACACGTACTCGCGCCCCACCGGCGATTCCAAGACGGACGCGCTGTTCGGGCAGCTCCGGAAAGACGAGCGATCACATGCCCTCGCGGTCGAGGACCTGCGGTCGGCCGCGCCCCCGGCGGTCCCCGGCGAGGATCCGCAAGGCCGGCTGAGGCGCATCCTCGGTCGCGAGACCTGGCACAAAACCGGCTCGAGTTGGATCTCCGGGGCCGTGTACGGCGCGAACGACGGGCTCGCCGCCGTCTTCGGGATCGTGGCGGGGGTCTCGGGGGCCACGGGGGGATCGAGCTTCGTGTTGACGGCCGGTCTGGCCGGCGCGATCGCATCGGCGCTGTCCATGGCCGTCGGCGCGTACCTCGCGGAGCGATCGACGTCAGAGGTGGCCGCCGCCAATATCGCCGGCGAGCGGAAGGAGCTCGAGGAGCACCCCGAAGAGGAACGGGAGGAACTATCGCTGTTCTATCAGCTCAAGGGGGTCGGCAAAGCCCAGGCGGACGAACTCGCGGACCGGCTGGGCAGTCGCCCCGACGCCATGTTACAGGCGCTCGTCAGCGAAGAACTGGG
>VBAO01000001.1 GCA_005883865.1 Candidatus Segetimicrobium genomatis | reverse complement strand
GCCGGAACGGCAGGAGCGCGATCGACGCGAGCAGACCGATGACGAGGACACACGGAGCGAGCTGCCGCCAGCGCAGCGACTCGGCATGGCTGCACAGTGTCTTCACCTTCCAAAAACCATAGCGAAAATACTGGGTCGCCAGTTCCTCAAGCGACGCACGGACGTAATAGAAGCACGTGATCTCGGGCGACAGGAGGATGCGGCCGCCGGCTCGGCGCAGCCGATAATTGAGCTCATAATCCTCGTTGACAGCCCAGCTCTCGTCGAAGCCCCCCAGGGCTTCCAACGTCGCTCGGCGCCACGCCCCAAGATACACCGTATCCACCCACATTTCCCGCCGGGCATAGCGAAAATACGCATCGCCGGTCCCGAACGGCGTGGTGATGGCCACCGCGACGGCACGGGAGACATACGTGGTTCCTATCGCACGCTGAACCCCTCCCACATTGTCGGCATCGGTGGTCTGGAGCAGCTCCACACACTTGCGAACATAATCCGACGCATAGCGGGTGTGCGCATCCATCCGAACGACATACTCACCGCGAGCCTGACGGAGACCTATGTTCAGCGCCGCCACTTGGAGCCGTTTCGGGCTGCTGAGCAGTCGAATGTGGGGATGTCTCTGACGGTACGCCTCGACGATCTCCCTCGAGTCGTCCGTGCTCATCCCATCGATCACCAAGACTTCCACGCGCGCCTTCGGGTAATCGTTGGCAAGCACTGAGTCGAGACACGTCGCGATAAATCGGTGCTCGTTACGCATCGGGATCAGAATCGTGACCAAGGGCCAGTCGTTCATATCGTCACCGGGCGACTCTGGCGGCAATTAGACCGCGGGCGTCGCCGTGGCCGCAGGGCGGCGAGCGTTCCGGGTGAGATCGATCACCACACGCTCCGGGCTCGCCGCGGCCAGAACGAGCGCGGCCTCCTCGCTCGCATTTCCGATCACCAGCACCGCGGCGTGGGAGAGGAGCTCCGTCACGTCCCGGCACATCAACGACGCGATGTGGGGGATCTCCTCTTCGATGTACCGACGGTTGGCTCCGACCAAGCGCGCGATCGAGACGGTGCGATCCAGGATCCGGACGTCGCACCCCTTTCCGATGAGGGTCTCGACCAGCGCGACCATCGGACTTTCTCGGAGATCGTCGGTGCCATTCTTGAAGGACAGGCCCACGACACCCACGCGCCGCAGTCGCGTGGCCAGCACGGCCTCCGCGGCGCGACGGATCTGGATCTCGTTGGACGGCAAGATCGTTTCGAGCAGTGGGAGCGAGACGTCGGCGGCTCGCGCGGCATGGGTCAGGGCCCGAAGGTCTTTGGGCAGACAGGAGCCTCCGAAGGCGAAGCCCGGCCGCAGGTACGCGTCCGACACATTGAGCTTCCGGTCCATCAGGAAGATCCGTATCACCTCGTGGACATCGGCCCCGAGCGCCGCGCACGCGTCGCCAATCTCGTTCGCGAAACACACCTTGAGGGCGTGGAAGGCGTTCGCCGTGTACTTCACCATCTCCGCCGCTCGGATGGTCGTGTGGACGAATGGCGCATCGACGCCTGCGTAGAGCAGGCGCAGGAGTGATTCGGTGGCGGGATCCGCGCATCCGACGACCGTGAACGGCGGTCGAGCGAAATCAGCCAGCGACGAGCCCTCGCGCATGAACTCGGGGTTCATGGCCACCCGCACCGCATCCCGGCCGCCGGAGCCGGCGAGGAGCGCAGGGACGAGGCACTGCTCGGTCGTCCCGGGCAGTACCGTGCTTCGAAGCACGACGGTATATGGCTCCGCTCGCTTGCGCAGCGCCTTGCCGATGCTGTGGCCGGTTCGCGCGATGGCCTCTACATCGAGCGCGCCGGTCGCGCGGCTGGGAGTCCCAACGCAGATGAGCGATACGTCCGAGTCTGCGACCGCCTCGTCGCTCGACGTCGTCGCCCGGAGACGTCCCTCGCCCACGACCTCCGCGAGCAGCTCCGCCAATCCCGGCTCGACCACGGGCGGCCTCGCACCGTTCACCATCGCGACCTTTTCCGCGTTGACGTCGGCCCCTATCACCTCGTGGCCCGCCTTCGCCAGCGACGCAGCCGTCACACATCCCACGTATCCAAGCCCGAAGACACTAAGACGCATTGGTGAATGCCTCCTCACATTTGGCCTCGAACTCCCGCGCCACCCGGGCCCACGAGTAGCGCTCCTCGACGAGCCGCCGGCCCGCGGCGCCGAGCGCCCGCCGGCGAGCGGGATCCCGCAGGAGCGAGGTCACGGCCCGGGCGAACTCGGCAGGATCCTCGGCCCGCAGGAAGTGCTCGCCAGGCTGGAGCGGAAGCCCCTCGGCTCCGACCGGCGTCGACACGACCGCCTTGGCCATCGCGAGCGCTTCGAAGATCTTGAGACGCGTCCCTCCGCCGACCCGCAGCGGTACCACGTAGACGGCCGCTTCCGCGATGTAGGGGCGGATGTCGTCCACCGTGCCCGTGATCTTGACACCCGCCTGCCCTGCCGCCCTCAACACGCGCGGGGACGGATTCCGTCCCGCAATCGTCAGGGAGACCCCGGACATCTCGCGACGGACCAACGGCAGGATCGTCTCGAGGAAGTACACGATGGCGTCCTCGTTCGGATACCAATCCATGGAACCCGTGAACACGAGGTGCCCCGGCACCTCCGCCCTGCCGTTTGGCGCGAAATACGCAACGTCGACGCCGGTCGGGACGGCAAAGACGCTGGCGCTGGGGGCGCCGGCGGCGAGGAGCGCCCGATCCGTTTCCGAAACCGCGATCGTCACCGTCGACCGCCGGCACGCGCGGGCCTCGTAGCGCCGCATTTTCCTCCACTCCACGGCGAGCAGCGGGCGGCGCCACCAGCGGGTCTCGACCTGCCACAGCCGCTGCCAGATCGTGTGCTCGACGTTGTGCTCAAAAAAGAGGACGGGAACGGGGCCCCTCAGCTGAACGTTCGGGATCGCGAGTAAGAAGTCGGCCACGCACAGATCCACCTCGCGGGCCTTGACCAGGCGAACCGCCTCGGCGCGCAGCGGCGCGACACGCCACTTCCAGAGGTCGGCCGGCAGCGTCGAAACCCACGATCGCAGCACGGCAAGGGCAAAGCGCCAGCTTTCGTGCTTAGCGGGAGCGTACGGAAACGACACGACTCGCTCGCACGACGACAGCCGCGTCGCCAGCTCCCGCGGATCCTCCCCGGGGCGGTGGGTCGTCAGCAGCGTCACGCGGTGCCGACGCGCCAGCTCCGAGATCATGTGAAAGCTGCGGAGTCGCCCGCCCGTGTTGAGCGGCCAGAGCCCCCCGACCTTGACCCAGAGAATGCGCATCTCGCTCAGGCCACCCGCCGTCGATCGACCGTCACGCGGTCTCCTGACCGTTGCGCTCCGTCGGCGCAGGGATGAGAGGAGGTCTGCCCAAGTCCGACGCTGGGGGAGTCGGGCAGGACGCCGCCGCTCCACCGGCCCCAGCGCCACACGCGAGAGCGGAGGCGGCCCAGGAGCGCGCCAGCCCATACGTCACCGATCGGCGAACCTCGATCGCGCTCGCTCCGGGAGCGTAGTGTGCGCGGCACGATATCTCGCCGATTGCGAACCCACGGGCGGCGTGTGGAGCAGGATCTGATTGTCGACGACCCAATGGTCGGATCTGTGCCAGCGAGCGACGCACGTGACCTGCCTCGACTACGGACGGCGGGGGAGACTGCGCGGCGACGCCACCCTGGGCACCCCGGCGCGAGTTCATCACATCTCAGGCGACGAGAGCCCGCCCACCCCGGCTCCGTGCGTCGCCGTCGCCGACCACCGGTCGCATGACGGCGTCCATATCTTCGCCGTCGAGGAAGATCCGCTGCCAGAGCTCAAGGTTCACCAACAGCCAGAGTCGATCGCCATGCCGTCCCCGGCCCGTGCGATGCTCGGTGGCGAGGTTCTCGAGGAAGGAGCGTGCAAAGAGTCCTCTGGCGAGGGCCCGCGGGCCCAGGACAAATTCCTGGACGAGCGCCCAGAACGGTCCCTGAAACCAGCGGCCCACGGGCACGGGAAACCCCATCTTTCGTCGCGTGAGGATCTCGCGTGGAACCACATCGCGCAGCGCCTCCCGCAGCACGGCCTTGCTGCGCCAGCCCTGGAGCTTGAAGTGGGCCGGGATGGCGACGACGTGTTCGACCAGCTCGTGATCCAGATAGGGGACCCGGCTCTCGATCGACGCCGCCATGCTCATCTGATCCTGCTTCATCAATAGCTCGACCAGGTAGGTCTGGAGGTCAGCACGGCTCATTCGCTCGAGCGTCCCGCCCTCCCCTTCCTCATAGCAGCGCAGCTCTTCGGCGTACGGATCCCGGGCCGCCGCCAGGTCCGGGTCCGCCCAGAGACGTTGCTGGAGAGCCTGCCCGAACACCGCGAAGTTCTCGTAGAACAGCGCTCGCGGGCCGGGTTCGAGCGCGAGGAACGTTCGCGCAGCGTAGCGGCGGACTGGCCTCGGCAGTGCGCGGACGAGCGGGCTCACCAGTTGACGGAGGCCCTGCGGCAGGAACCGCCGATAGACGCCGCCGAGCCGCTCGTTCCAGGCGGTCACCCGATACCAGGGGTAGCCGAGGAAGAGCTCGTCGGCTCCCTCGCCGGTCAGCACGACCTTGACGTGCTCGGCGGCCAGACGCGAGACGAAGTACAGCGGAACGCTCGAGGGAAACGCGATAGGCTCGTCCTCGTGCCAGATGAGGCGTGGCAGCGCGTTGAAGAACTCCTCCGGCGACACGATGACCTCGCGGTGCCGGGCTCCGACCGAGCGGGCCGCGAGCCGAGCATACGAGAGCTCGTTCGCTTCGCGTTCGGTGAACCCCACGGCGTAGGTCCGAATCGGTTCCTTCACCCTGCGTGCCATGAGGGCCGCCAGCCCAGTCGAATCGAGCCCGCCGGAGAGGAATAGTCCGAGCGGGACATCGCTCATGAGGTGACTCTCGACCGTGGCCTCGAGCCGGGCCCGCACCGCGGCGGCCTCCTCCTCAAGCGTCGACGGCCCGTGATCCGTCGCGGCCGGGAGGTGCCAGTAGCGGCGCTCTCGGACGCCCTCGCGAGACGACCATACGAGCGTTCGGCCGGGTAGCAGCTTGCGCACCCCACGGAACAGGGTCTCCTCGCCGGCGACGAAGCGTGTGGCGAGAAGCTCCGGCAGGACTGCCTCATTCAATGCGGGGCGAATGCCGGCGGCCAAGAGGGCCTTGATCTCGGAGGCGAAGAGTAGCTCCTCCTCGGTGCAGGCGTAGTAGAGCGGCTTGATCCCCAGCCGGTCCCGCGCGAGCAGAATCCGCCTGCGCGCTCGGTCCCATACCGCAAACGAGAACATCCCTTGGAGCCGCTCGACGCACCGCTCTCCTTCCTCTTCGTACAGGTGCAGGATTGTCTCCGTATCGCTCCGCGTTCGGTACCGATGCCCTCGCGCTTCAAGCCCGGGACGGAGGGCAGCGTGGTTATAGATCTCGCCGTTGTAGACGATCCAGACGCTCTCGTCCTCGTTCGCGAGCGGCTGATGGCCGCCGGCTACGTCGACGATCGCGAGCCGCCGGTGTCCCAGTCCGACCGGTCCCTCGATCCATAGCCCCTCGCCATCTGGCCCCCGGTGGCGCAGCACGTCACGCATACGTTTGAGACGCGCCTCATCGACGACGTCTCCGTTGAACCTGACGATGCCCACGATTCCGCACATTGTGACGGCCTCGATTGCCTGCCTGCGTTACTCGCGACGGCCCACGGCGGACGAGACGGCTCTCACCCGGAAGGCGCCCACGCCATCAAAGTGGACGCGCTCGCGTTCGACGACGAGCCCCACCGGCAGCGAGTCCTCGCCGACGAGCGGGGCGACGGAGGGCGCGGCTCCACGTGGATCCGACGTCGGCAGGAGCAGTGTCATGATGCGCAGCGGACCCTTGCTGACCGTGGAGTAGACCAGGACGGGCGAGGCGTCCTGCCGGCCGTACTCGGCCGACGTCCACCCCTGCCTCGGGTCGAACTCTCCGCTGTGGATGCTCGCCTTCAGGGCGACGTTCGCGAATGGGCGGATCAGGAGGCCCCGGCCGCCTCGGCCACACGCCCGCGCCCACAGCCCTGGATCCACGTCCAGTTCGATCTGGGCAAACTGAAATCGCAAGTCGACCTGGTGTTCCCCCTGCCCGTCGACGTCATCCACGACGATCCAGTAACCGCCTTTGACAAACAGGACGCGCCGCCGATGAGTGACACCGCCGGAAAGATGCAAGTAGGCGGCGTGCTCGGCGTCGGCGAGGTCGAACTCCGGCGTCGAGCGCCACTGGCGCAAGCGCGCGAGCGGGCGTGTCCGCCATTGAAACGGCCCTGCCGGCCTCGCCTGCGGCTCGCCGTCCACGACGACGGTGCTATGTGCCACCGTGCCTCGGAAGAAATCTCGGCCCGCGGCGTCCCCGCTGTAAGAGTAGGTTCCTGGATCTACGAGGCACGGCTCGCCGAAGACGGCGCACTGCACGCTCAACAGATCGGCGTGGCCGTGGCCGCCGCTGCCGGGCCCACCCAGGGGGCCGACGTCGAAAATCAACTGATGGGCATCGGGCTCCCAGCCGGTCCGCATGACCACGCAGCCGCCGTCGGGGAAGAGCCGCGAGGGCGACAACCCCGGCGGCGCCGGTCGGAGCGCGTCGAACGCGCGAAGCCCCGCGGGTCCGAGCAGCCACAGGACTTCGGGGGTGGCGGCTCCCGCGGCCCACGCACAGTCCGCGCGACTCAAGAGCGCCGCCGCCGTCGCGAACACACCGCGGAAATCGTCCTGAGCCCGCCGCGCCAGTGGCAGCAGCGATCCGCTGTCCGCATCACCGATCTGCGGCATCGAGCCGTTGGGACTCCGGACGGCGAGGAGAAAATCGAGCAGCCGGCCGACCCGCTCGGCGACTGCCGGCGGAATCGGCCACGCGGTGCGCCCGGCCAGGATGAGGAAGTGCAGATAGATCTCGAGGGTGTACCTGGCGTAGCCCGTCGACTGCTCAAAATAGACTCCGTCGGGAAGGATCTGGCGCCCGCTCTGGTCGGCCAGGATTCGTGCGCCGAGCGTACGCCAGCGCTTCGACGGCGGGAGCTCCGGAAAGAGCAGCCCGGCGTAGACGAGGCCGAGGGCCTCGCCCGTGAGATGCGTGTTGGGTGAGAAGTAGTACGAGAGATACCGCTCCACGTGGGCGGCGTGAGCCCAGATTCCGCCGAGCATCTCGGCGAACAGTCCTTGGGACAGTGCCGCCGAGTCCCGGAAGAGGCACAGACTCCAGCACCAGGAGATCAGCCGCAAGGCGACCTCCAGGCTGCTTGCCCAGTTGATGCCCATCCCCCGAGGATTGGCGTCCATCCACTGCCTGACGAAGGCGGCGAAGGCATCGGCGTAACGCGGGTCGCCCGTCAGCCGGTAGGCCTGCCCGAGCCCCACCATCCACTGGTGCCGGTTCAGCTCCCAGACGACCTTGTGGTCGCCGACGAGGGCGTAGTCGAGGTGATCAATCCGGCTCCAGTGAGTGAACGGCGCTCGCCGTCCGGAGACCGGGTCGAGGTGCCAGTCCACCGGCTCGCCGAAGAGCAGTCCTCGGTACCCGAGGAGATCGAAGCGGCCGCGGCACACGGCGTCCGCGGCGCTCACCACCTCGTTCCTGACGGCGGGCAGCCGGACGTCCAGGAGTTGGGGCGTTCGCTGACTCACCGCCCCTGCGAAGAACCGCCGCGACCCCACGGCCCGAAAGGATTCGACGTCGATGGCGTCACACGGCGTGAGCCCGTCTCTCGTGAGCAAGCCCGTCCGGTCGAGTACCTTCGAGACCTCCTGCCGGCTTCGACCGAGCAGTTCGTCCAGGCTCATGCGCCGCAGGCGTCGTCTCATCGACGGGTGCTCAGAGGGGCGGCGGCCGGAGTCAGCTCCACGAGAAACGCGTCGTGGCGCGGTCCGTCCGGTCCTCGACCCAGCGTTTGTTCCCAGTTCGATGTGAAGAGGACGAAGCGTCCATCTTGGGACACGTTGGCGCGCGGCTGATCCCCGAAGCTCGCCACCTGACTGCGATGATGCGCGAATCGCCACACCGTCGACGCGAGCCCGTCAGTTTCGATACAGATGATCTCCCCATCCCACGCGCGTTCGACACGGCCGTCCGTCCGGTACACTTCGGTGCACACGGGCTGTGTCTCGTCCGGCCGCACGTTGTTCCACGTCGGATGGATCTCGATCACAAACCGGGACGGTCGGAGTTCGGGGACGATCAGCGGTCTGACGCTCTTGAGATCCTCCAGGGGCCGAATCGCGACCTGCATCCCATCGGTCACGCCACGATGATTGATCACGTGATCAAAGCCCATCACCATATGGCCGGAGCAGCGGGTCGGCCGACCCACGGGGCATGGGATGACGGTCAGGGTGTCGATGTTCCAGAAATACACGCCCACGCGGGATCCGCTGCCCGCGGTGATCTTGGCCCATTTGCCATTTTTCGCCATGCGCGCATTGTGGATCGTCCAGCCGTGATCCCCCTCATACGTTCCCGGCGGCCCCCACTCGCCACCGACCTGGCCCGTCTCCGCGTTGAGCCACCGACAGCCGCGTGCACGGTCGTAGACATACACATGCGTATCCAGATCCTGAACGTCTCCGCCGACATAGGTGAGGAGACGTTGGTCATCCGCGGCGACGGAGATTCCTGCCCCGCGGGACGCGATTCCGGGCAAGCACGATGCGATGTCGTGGACCACGCGTTCCTCGCCGCTGGCGAACCGATACTGCACGATCTTATGGGGGTCGGCGCCCTGCAGTCCGTAGATGACATCCGGATCGAGAAAGCTGAACGACGGTTCGCCGCCAAAACCGAGCACGAGGCCACCGGCTGGATTGCGTCGGTTGCCCGTTCTGGACGCCGTCATCCCCCGTGGATCGAAGTCGAAGGGAATCTGCTCGCCGCCGTCACCCGTGACAAAAAACCTGGTGCTGGTGGTGTTCCACGCGCTGGTCTCCGGGGACGCGGGGGAGCCCCATGAGCGTCCCACGGTATCGGGACGAGTGTTCGCGTCCGTGATCCGAAGCATCCGGGACCGGAAGACGGGGTCGGTAAACTGATACCCAGCGCCGCCAAGCGACGGCACGGGCGGCTCGGGGCGGACGTCGCGATCGGCAATGGCCGCATAGGGAGACTTGGCTGACGACGTCGCAACCAAACGCGTCGCCTCTGCGGAGGTCGACGGGTCGAAGCGATGGACTCGGAGAAGCTGGACCATCGATATCACCGAGAGCACGACGAGCGCCGACACTGCGAGCCACGTCAGCCGCGCGCGGCCCACCCGCGACGAAGCGTCGTCGGCGTCCGGACGGCGGCGCTTCATGCCGTCGCTCCCGAATACACCGCGGCCCATTGCTCGCGCACGCGCGGCCAGCTGTAGGCCTCGACCGTGCCGTGCGCCCGCCGGGCCATGCGCTGCGCGCACTCCGGATGATCGAGGAGCGACACGACCGCCTTGGCCATCGCCGGCGGGTCCCCGGCGGGAACGATCAGGCCGGTGTCGCCGTCGCGGACCAGGGCCGCGAGATCGCCGGTTGGGGTCGAGACGACGGGGAGCCCCGCCGCGAACGCCTCCAGCACCGACACGGGCTGGTTGTCGACGACCGAGGAGTTGACGAAGATATCGGCTTGCTCACAGAGGTCGGCCATGGCCGCGGGCTCCACCCGACCCACGAAGCGGATGCCGTGGGATCCCAACGATGCGGCCAGCCGACGCAACCGTGGCTCTTCGCTTCCGGACCCAGCGATGGTCAGCGTCGCCTCCCGGTGCCGGGCCCGAACGAGGGCGAAGGCCTCGAGCGTATTGTCGACGCGATAGTAGGACTCGAGGTTGCGTGTGGAGAGGAGTCGGGGCCGCAGTGGCGATCGCTCCCGATAGCGGAAGCGCGACGCGTCCACGACGTTGGGGATGACCCGGGCGTGATACCCGTGGTGCGCGAACGCGGCGCGCAGGTAGTCGGACGGAACGACAAGCTCGTCCGCCAAACGCAACCAGGGGTGCACGAGGTGGCCCCAGTGTGCCAGGTGAGTCTCCGCCTCCCCGCTGTGATAGTGCAGCACGGTCCGCTTCCCGAGTGCGCGCGCGGCCAGAATCGCGGGCACGGGGGCGAGCACAAACGACCAGTAGGAGGCGGAGAAGATGTGAACGACATCGGCGCCACGGAGACGGAGCAGGCTCTGGAGATAGAGGGATTGATTCAGCACCGTGCGGACGTACCGGTAGCGCCGCAGCCAACGGAGCCCCGTCGGGAAGGGTCGGTTGATGGGAATGAATACGACATCGTACCCGTCACTTCGCAGGCCGTCGGTCAGCGCCCGCGCCTGAACCGATTGGCCCCCCACGATCTCCAGACCAGCGGCGACCACCGCGATCCTCAAGCGCATCCCGCTCCGCGGGCCGCGACGATCACGCCGTCGGCGAGCCCGGGTGGCGTCAGCCGCCACTGCCGGCGAGCGTCCCGTCATAGAGGGCCTCGACACGAGCGACCATGCGGTCCATGCCGAACGTCGCCTGGAGCCGATCCCGTCCGCGCGCCGCGAGCTCCGCCGCAAACGCAGGCCTCTGGATCAGTCTGACAATCGCTTCGGCGATCGACCGCGAGTCGCCGGGCGGCACCAGCAGCCCGGTGACCTCGTCCTCCACGAGCGAGGCGTTCCCGCCGACGTTCGTCGTCACGACCGGAAGCCCGGTCGCCATCGCTTCGAGCAACCCGTTGGAGCACGCCTCGCTGAGCGAGGGGAGCACGAAGATATCGAGCTTGCGCAGCTCAACCTCGGGTTCAGCCGTCGAACCCCGCAGCTCCACGGCGCCGCCGACGCCACGCTCGGCGACCAACCGCTCGAGATGCGGTCGCTGAGGTCCCTCGCCCCAGACCACGAAGCGCACGTCCGGGCACCGCTCACGGACGAGGGCCGCGGCTTCCACAAAGTCCGCGAGTCCTTTCTCCGCGCGCAGGTTCGCCAAGGTCCCGACCGTGACGCCCCCCGAGCGGCCCCCCGTTGGGCCCGCCGGAGGCGAGAATCGGACGAGGTCCACCCCGTTGGGAACCAGAACGATACGTCGCGCGAGCGCCCGGTGGGCGGTCAGCCGGTCGGCCACGGCTTGGGAGTTGACGAGGACACGGTCGGCCAGTCGGAGCATGATGGAGTGCACTCGGCGATCCGGCCACCGTCGCAGATCACCAAGGTCCCGCTGGCTCGCGATGACGGCCGGAACCCTGGCAAGGCGCGCCGCGAGAACGCCCAAGATATTGCTATAGAAATCAAAGGAATGGACGAGGCGGATTCTCGACCGGCGCAGGGAGCGGGCAAGCTCCCAGATGGCCGCCAGGACCGAGGGGGATTTGAGGGAACCTCGCCCGCAACTCCACGCTCGAACGCCGGCCTGCTCGAGCCGCGCGCGCAACGGCCCTTCGGCGCGGAGGCAGCTCACGTGCACGTTCCACTTCGATCGGTCCAGCCTGGTCGCGATCTCGACAAACTGCCCCTCCGTCCCGCCGCGGTCGAGGGAGTCGCCCATGAGCAGAATCGCCGGGCGCGAGTCACTCCACGCGGCATCGCGCGGGAGCCAGCCGGTCGCTGGCCCGGCGACGCCTGGATCGGCCTGGAGCGAGACGTCGGTCCCCATCTATTCTTGAATTGGGCTCAATGAGGGCGCGAGGCGGCGCCCGCCAAAGAACGCGGTGAGCAGGGCCAGATCGAGGATCACCACGAGAGTCCAGACAAGATAGGCCCAGGGGCTGAGGACTAAACCGAGGGTCACGAGAACCTTCGAGAGACCGAATCCGACGATCCAGGCGTCGAAGCTCATGCAGAGTCTCCGGAACACTTCGGCATCGAGGCGCTGGATCAGCAGCGCGCCGATGGGCAGACCGACCGCCACGCTCGGCGCGATCCAGGCCAGAACCTGGAGGCTGGGCGCCGTATAGAGTCCGAGGTGATAGTAGGCGATGGCCGTCAGCGTCGACTCGGCGACGCGAATCAGTCCGATCGCCGCTCGAAAGTCGCGTTTCGCGAGTCCCTGGCCGTTGAACAGCAGGGCGAGCGGTGGGCCAGAGATGGTCGTCAGCGAATAGAGAATTCCGAGGCTCGTTCCGAACGGCGCCCCGACCGTCGGCGTCAGCCTGACGGGTTTCCGGATTCCGCCGGCCTGCAACAGGATCAGTGGCAGGAGAAGGGCATAGACGAAGAGTTTCAGCCACTCGGCGTTGATCCTGGGCAGCAGCAGCGAGCCCAGCACAATCCCGGGAACCAGGCCGAGCACGATCGGGACGACACGTTTACCGACCCCGGGCAGGGACGATCGGCTCATCAGCACGATGGCGGTGTTGATGCAGACTTCCAGAAGGACGAGCGCCGGATTCAGGATCCGGCTCGTATAGAAGAGCAACGCGACGGGAACGGTAATAGAGGAGAAGCCATGCCCGAGGGCGCCGTTGACGACGGCGGCCGCCAGCGTGATGAGCACGAGGACGCTCAGCTCTTCAGTCATGTCTACGCGAGTCCGACCCGGGCCCCGGTCAACGACTCAAGGCCTGCTGGACCAGATTCGTGAACTGCCGCTTCAACGTCATGTGGATCGGCTGCTTGAGCGCGAGGAACCACACCACGCCCGCGCCGTAGACCGTGCCCGCCGCCAGCAACTGCGCTCCGAGCTCGAGGTAGGTCCGAGCGTCGAAGAGGCGCTCCATCACGAGCAGCGCCGCGACCAGCGGCACGCAGAGGGCGAGGGCGGGCACGTAGGCGTGGCGCACGAAGTCACGCAACCGGACCCCGAGAAGGCGACAGGGATAGTACGGCAGAAAGAATAGGCTCAGACACAGCAGCGGGATCGCCGTCCCGAGGGCGACCCCCACGATGCCGAAATGGCGGACCAGGAGGATACTGAGCACGAGGTTGGCGGCACCTTCCGCGAGGACGGCGAGGCCCAAAGGCTTGTGGCGGGCCATGCCGAACAGGATCCGGTTGGACGCCCCTTGGGCCCGATACGCGGTCCTCGACACGATCAGGAGAACCAGGATCACGTAACTCGACTCGTATTCAGGACCGACCCAGACGTCGATGATGGACCGGCCTCGAACGATGAGCATGGCGCAGATCGGAAAGAGCACGATCGCGCATGCCCGGTTGCCGTCGATGAAGAGCCGGCGCATCCGGCTCAGGTCGCCGGTCGCGTCGAACCGGCTCGACAGGGGCAGGAAGGTTTCGGCCATGCTGTCCACCACGTTATTCGCGTAGTCGACGAGCTTCGCCGCGATCGAAAAGTAGGTGACCGCCGACACCGAGAGAAAGATCCCGATCACGATGGCGTCGGAGGCGAACCGCAGCTGGTCGGCCACCATGATCATGAAGGTGACCGCGCCGTAACTGATCATTTGGTGGAAGGACGCCCGGTGAACGTAGTGTAGGCCGAACGAAATGGGGATGCGCCGCCGAACGATCAGCACGTGCACACACGAGGCGAGGAGTGGCAGCGCGACCGTGATGAGCGCGACGGTCAACAGCCCCCGCCCGTGGCTCAGCGCGATCACGATCAAGAGCGCCCGCAGTAGGTCGCAGACGATCTGCGTCAGGTTCAGCCAGTGAAACTCCTGGAGCCCCTGGAGCACGCCCTTGAAGACGCTCATCGGAAAGCCAAGGGCGAGTGCCGCGCCCACCATCACGAACAACAGCCGTGCCGTCTGGAGAAACGCGGGCGGGACGCGAAAGAT
Organism: Candidatus Segetimicrobium genomatis; assembly: GCA_005883865.1. Classification (GTDB taxonomy): domain Bacteria; phylum Sysuimicrobiota; class Sysuimicrobiia; order Sysuimicrobiales; family Segetimicrobiaceae; genus Segetimicrobium. The sequence goes on along the minus strand of VBAO01000001.1, from coordinate 13,496 downwards.
CGAATCGACGTACCAGGCACCGACGCCGGTGACGACGAGCAGAACGGCCGCCACGCCGCCGTAGCTACAGAGGCTCGTATTGACCAGCCGGGCGAGCCCGTCGTAGTCACGGATCGCCGCGTACTTCGCGACGTACTTGATGATCGACGAGCGAATGCCCAGGTCGAAGAGCCCGTAATAGCCGGTGATCGAAAAGACCAGGACCCAGAGTCCAAAGGCATCGTTGCCGAGTGTGTGCAGGATGAAGGGCGATAGGAAAAATCCGACCGCGACGGTCACGCCGAGCCCCACCCAGTTGGAGCCGACGTTTCTGAGGACGAGGGCCTTATGATTCACGGGATGGGGAGAGCAGGCCCCGGCGCTCGAGATACGCGAGCGTCATCTGGACGTTGGCGTCGGGCGTGGAATCGGTCGTCGTCAGCACGAGGTCGGGCGCCGCGGGCGGCTCATAGGGGTCGTCGATCCCCGTGAAGTCGCGGATCTCGCCCCGCCGCGCGCGCGCGTACATCCCCTTCGGATCGCGTTGCTCGCAGACGGCCAGGGGGGTGCTCACGTGGACCAAGACAAACCGATCCGTCCCGATCATGCTCCGGCACTCCTCGCGGGTCGCTTCGTAGGGGCTGACGACCGCGCAGACTGCGATTCCGCCGTGGCGGACGACTTCAGCGGCGACGAAGGCGATCCGTCGGACGTTCGTGTCGCGGTCCGCCCGACTGAAGCCGAGCCCCTGCGACAGGTGGGTGCGGACGACATCGCCGTCGAGGAGCGTCACTTCGCGCCCTCGCGCCGTGAGACGCGCCCGCACGACCTCGGCGATCGTCGATTTGCCCGCCCCGCTGAGGCCCGTCAACCATACGCAAAAACCCCGCTCCGGCGCCCGACTCGATGCCGCCGAGGGCGCAGGGATCCCGGCGAGTTTCGGCAGCACCAGCTCGAGAATGCGAGCCCCCGCGCGTTCGACGGACTCGCCGCCCGTGTCGATGTGCAGGGTCGGCGTGAGGGGGGCCTCGTACGGCGAATTGAGGCCCGGCACGGCAAGGTTGGCGCCGCCCGCGACCCGCGAATAGAGGCCGTGCGGATCACGTTCGCGGAGGATCGTCAGCGGTGCATCAAGGTGGATCAGCGTGAAGTTCTCGTCACCGACCAGCGTCCGTGCATACTGCCGGTCCGCGCCGAACGGACTGACCAGAGCCACGATCACGACCAAGCCCGCGAGCTGGAACAACCGCGCGACCTCACCGGCGCGACGTGCCTGCTCCGAGCGGTCCGCGTCCGTGAAACCGAGATCCGCGCTCAGTCCAAAGCGGAGGTTCTCTCCATCGAGAACAAACGTCTTCACCTGGCGCTGGAACAGCTCCCCTTCCAGATAGCGGGCCAGTGTGCTCTTGCCGACACCGGGCACCCCCGTCAGCCAGATGACGTGACTCTTGTGGCCATACGCGACGACACGATGAGCGCTTGTCACCTCGGCCTGGATGGGAGAGATGCCTATGCTCTTCGGCAGGCCGTCGCGGTAGGACCGCCGATACACCTCTTCCGCTTCCAGAATGATCCCCCCGCCCACGACCTCATAACCGTCGAGGATCACAAAGCGGCCGGTGTTGGGAACGTCGGCCGCCGGGTCGAACACGAGCGGCCGCGTCGCGCGGAAGACGACCTCGCCGGCCTCGTGCTGGCGAATCTGCGACCGTCCGTGCTCGACGTGCATGGACGCCACATCCATCACCCGCGCGATGCTGAACACGTCGACCGTCCGCTCCGCCGTCGTGAGCTTGAGTTTGTATTCGTGACCCAAGACCAGCGGCGTCCGCCCGAGCCAGAAGACGTTCGCGGCAACCAGGCTGGAGACCTGCGGGGGACTTCCCGGGTCGGCCAGGACATCGCCGCGCTGGATGAAGAGCGGGCGATCGAGCACGAGCCCGACCGGCTGTCGTGTTTCAAGGACGCTCGGCGTCGCTGCCGTCCCGGGCCAGCCTTCGCAGGAACTCACGCGAGCCCGTTGTCCGGACGGCCACACCTGGACCTCGTCATTGAGCTGCAGCCGGCCGCTTTCGAGTCGGCCAACGATAATGCGACGCTCGTCGAACTTGTACACGTCCTGGACCGGAATTCGTACCGGCCCGGCGGCGCCCTCCGCCCCACGGGGGAAGGCTCCCAAGACTTCAACGACCGACGGCCCTTGATACCAGGGCGAGCACGCCGAGCGGCTGATCAGGTTGTCGCCCTCTTTGGCGGAGACGGGGATGAACCCGAGTGGATGAAGCTTGAGTCTCGCCAGGACTGGCGCGTAGTCATCGACGAGTCGATTGAAGGCCGTCTGGGACCAATCGACGAGGTCCATCTTACTGACCACGACAGCGACGTGCTTGATGCCCAGGAAGCTGAGGAGATAGGCATGACGGCACGATTGCTCCTGTACACCCTCCTTCGCATCCACCAGCAGAAGCGCCGCATCGGCGTGCGCCGCACCCGTGATCATGTTCCTGACAAATTCTTGATGGCCGGGTGCGTCGATGACGAGGTAGTCGCGATCTCGCCAATGGAACCGCGCCTCCGTCATATCGATGGTGACGCCCTGGAGTTGCTCTTCCTCGAGGGCGTCCAGGAGGAAGGCGTACTCGAATGGCCGGCGTCGCTCCTCACAGATGCGTCGGGCCTTTTCGATACGGCCCGGTTGGAGGGACCCGGTGTCCGCCAGCAACCGCCCGACGAGCGTGGACTTGCCGTGATCGACGTGCCCCACCACCACGAACGCGAGCCCTGGCATCACATGTATCCTTTCACTCGCAGCTTTTCCATCGCGTGCACGTGCTCTTGATCCTGCGCACGGCCCGACCGTTCGCTGGTGCTCGTGGTGAGCAGCTCGGCGACGATGTCGGGCACGGACCGGGCCTCGGACACGCATGAGGCGGTGCAGGGCGCGCATCCAAGACTGCGGTAGCGGCGTCCCTCGCGAGCGAAGTAGAGATCGATGACGGGGATCTGCTCACGCTCGATGTAGCGCCAGACATCGAGCTCGGTCCAGTGCAGAAGCGGATGCACGCGGACGTGTTCGCCAGGCGGAAAGTCCGTCCGGTACTGATCCCAGAACTCGGGCGGCTGGTCGACGATATCCCACTCAGCCTTCCGGCTCCGTTGACTGAAGACACGCTCCTTGGCCCGCGAGCCCTCCTCGTCGCGTCGGATGCCGACGATGATGGCCGTGAACTGGTGTTGCTCGATGACCTGCTGCAGGGCCTCCGTCTTGAGCGCGGTGCAGCAGACCAGCCGGCCGCGCGTGTGATTCATGCCGTCGGCCAGCGCGCGGGTGTTCTGTCCGATGATCAACTGAAAACCGAGCTCACGCGCGAGGCGGTCGCGATACTGGATCATCTCGGGGATCTTGTAGCTCGTGTCGATGTGAATCAGCGGATAGGGAATGTGACCGAAAAAGGCCTTCCGCGTCAGCCAGAGGAGAACGGTCGAGTCTTTCCCCATTGACCACAGCATGGCCAGGCGGGGAATCTTGGCGCGGGCCTCACGGAGAATGTAGAGGCTCTGGGATTCGAGCTCGTCGAGATGGTCCAAGCGACGTATCTCCTTCACGGGCTCACGGCCGGCAGCACGCTGAAGACCACATTGAGCCCGTGCTTCTCTAAGTTGATTTCGTTGAGAATCTTCTTGGCGTGGATGTCGTACAGCGCCATGTGGGTCGGCTTTTCGACCTCTCCGCGAACGCGTTTGACCCACTTGATGTTCTCTTTGAAGGTCGTCTTGCGAACGCGGGTGAAGGAGACCCAGACCCGTCGGTCGTCAAGCACCAAGACCCCTCGACACCAGCCGAGCAGCGCTTTCGCTGTGTTGTCGACCATCTTCAGGTCGATGACCTCCTCGATTCGCAGCGAGTCCCGACCTACGATGACGAGGGTGCCATCCACGGTCGTGAAGTAGATCCGGTCGCCATGGAGATGGCCGTCATGGACAAGCTCGGGGCCGATCCAGATCCGCCGGTCTGGACGTGTCAGACACACCGCGTCCCCCTGCATCGCGCGCGTCACCCACAGGTCGGCGCCGAGCTCAAACACGAAGTTGGGATGGGATTTGTGCGGCTTGGTGGTCGGCACCTTCCGATAGTCGATCGCTCGGGAGAAACGTTCCCAGGGGTCTTCGCCGACGACGCTCCACTCGCGGAGCACTCGTCCCTCCGCCGAGACTTCCACGACCATGTCGAGGCCGGTATTGACGACGAACACGGTTCCATCCCGTGACGGACAGACGTGGTGGAGATCGTTGAAGCAGGGCAAGGAAATGTAGCCGAGCCGCCGGAAGCCCGGAACCTCGTAGATCAGTACTTCCGTCGACGTACACACGTACAACCGCTGACCCTTGATCGTGCCAGACTTGAAGAGATAGGAAGCGCGGCCGGCGACCGAGGCGGCCGCCGGGCTGACGTAATCGACGCACGGCTCAGAGGTACTGGTCTGCGTGTCGACCCGAATGAGCAGCGCCCTCTCGTAGAGCGTCCACTCTTCCTCGGGTGTCTTCCTTTGCCGAGCGCCCGTGACGTAGACGTGTCTCATGATTTCGATTCGCTCCCGATCTTGGATTCGGCTCCGCGCAGCGAGTCCACCTGATGGCCCTCGGTCCGCAAAATCCGGCGAAGGGCCCGATCGAGCACGGCCAGGGCCCAGAGACGCCGGCAGTGGTCCGGTCGTCGTCTCCTCGTATACAGCTCCATCAGGGACTGGACGGCCGAGGGCTTGACTCCGACATCCGCGAGGCGGCTCGCCCCGGCAAGCAGGTCTTGAAAGAATCCGGGCAATCGTTCCTCGAACCAGGCTTCGAGGGGCACCGCGAATCCCTGCTTCGGGCGGATCAACACCTCCGCGGGGAGCCGACCTCGGAGCACCCGCTTCAGCAGATACTTCTGCTCTCCGGAGTTGAGCCGGAGGCGGGCAGGCAGTCCGCAGGCAAACTCCACAAAGGGATGATCGAGGAGTGGGACCCGTGCCTCGAGGGAGTTCGCCATGCTCATCCGATCGACCTTCGTGAGGATGTCTCCCGGAAGGTAGGTGCGCAGGTCAAGATCCTGCAGCCGGGAGAGCGCATCCAGCCCCGCGCTGGGCCTCGTGTCCATCGGGACGACCGCCTCGGCGGCGACCGCGGGCTCCAGGAGATGCCGAAGAGCGCGGGGTGGAAAGAGTGAAATAGCGTCCAGGTATCGCTCCATGCGCGGGAGCGACAAGTTGTAGAGGAGGTTCTTGCCTGGCGCCCCCTCCGGCAGCAGTGCACTCAGGCCTCGCAAGCCGCCGCCGAGCCCCACGTCCCCGATGAGCCCCAGATGCCGCCGGCGGTGGTCCACCATGTACCGGTCGTAACCGGCGAACAACTCATCCCCTCCGTCACCCGACAACACGACCTTCACGTGCTGCCGCGCGAGACGCGAGACGAGGTAGGTCGGGATCGCGGATGGATCGGCAAACGGCTCATCGAAGGCGCTCAGGAGGTCATCCAGCACGTCGAGGTCTTGGGGACCGACGACGAGCTCGTGGTGCTCTGTCCGGAACCGCTCTGCGACTCGTCGCGCATAGGCGAGCTCGTTGTACGCTTCTTCCCGGAAGCCCACGGAGAACGTCTTGACCGGGACACCGACCTCGGACGCCATGATCGCGACGACGGTGCTCGAATCGACTCCCCCGCTCAGGAAGGCGCCGACCGGCACGTCGCTGACGAGGTGCGAGCGGACTGCGTCCTTCAAGAGGGTCCACAGTGACTCGGATGCGTCCTCTTCGCTCGGCGGGCGCCCCGGATTCCGGAAGGACGCTGTTGGATCCCAGTAGCGCCGCGGCGCCCCGGCGCGCCCCTCTCGCACCGTCAGGGTGTGTCCGGGCGGGAGTTTGGCTACCCCCTTGAGGATGGTGAGCGCCTCCGGCACGTACCCGAACTGAAGGTAGGCCGCGACCCCACGGCGATCCACCTCGCGGGGAACCCACGGGCTCTGAAGAACCGCCTTCAGCTCCGACCCGAACACGAATCCGTGTGGGGTCTGGCCATAGTAGAGCGGTTTGATTCCCAACCGGTCGCGGGCGAGAAACAACGTGCGTCGCGATCGATTCCATACGGCAAAGGCGAACATTCCGCGCAGCTTGTCGACGCAGGCCTCGCCGTGGTCCTCGTACAAGTGAACGAGCACCTCCGTATCTGACGCTGTCGAAAACCGATGCCCCTTCGCCAGAAGTTCCGCCGTGAGCTCGCGGTAGTTATAGATCTCACCATTGAAGACGACCCAGAGGGATCCGTCTTCGTTGGCCAACGGCTGGTCGCCGGTCTTCAGGTCGATGATGCTCAGACGACGCATCCCGATGCCGAGACCGCCGTCCGTGTGAAGCCCACCGCCATCCGGCCCGCGACGGGCCAGCACCTCTCCCATTCGGAGCAGGCCCTGACGGTCCGCTGGCCGCGTCCCGTCGCTGCCGAAGACGCCGAAGATGCCGCACATCTCAGCCTCTCAGCGCCGTCGCGGTGCGATGAGTCATCGTCCTCGCGAAGGCGCCCCGCATCACTGTCTTGGCGGCCCGGCCCACGGATTGAACGCGCCGGTAGAGCAACGCGGACAGACGCGGTGGGTACAGTTCGATCCGGACGAGACCGCGCTGCTCCCGAGCCCAGTGGAACTTGTACGGCTCGTCGCCCCGGAGCATGTCGTATTCTTCTGCTCCTTCCTCGATGGCGCTCTTAATCGCCAATCCCATGGTGAGCAGACCGACGCTCTGCTTCCGAAACGTGGGATCGAAGCCCGACTGGAGGAAGTAGAAGGTGCGGTGGTAGTGAAAGCCATAGAGGGATGCCGCGGGCTGACCGTCTATCGTCATGAGAAAGAGCCGCAGCCAGCCGCGCTCGAGCGCCAGGCGGCTCGCCTCCTCGTGAAAGGCCAGGAGATCTGATCGGTGGAAGGCGTCCGAGCGTCCGTGATTCCGCCAGCGCATCTTGTGCAGGGTCACGAGCCAGGGCAATGTGGCGCGAACCTGCGCGGGCGAACGCGCTTGCTCGAAGCGCACGTCGGACGCCTTGGTGAGATTTTTCAGCCGCCGCCGGAAGTTATAGCGATGCTCGGGGCCCAAGCTCGCGAGATAAGATTCCCAGGAGTGGCCGGACAAGGGAATGAACGGACAGATACCGGTCGTTTCTTCATACGGGGTCCACCCGTGCTCCTGAAGTTCCCGCGTCAGGCTCGCGGCTGTGCAGGAGTCTCGGCGAAGATTGGCCATTTCGAGCATCGCCATTTCGCGGTCCAGGTAGTCGCCCAGCGCCTGCAGCGCCTCTGCCTCCCGACCACGCTTGATGATCAGATCCAGGTAATCCGAGGCGAGCCGATCGGCGCCGAGGAATTCGAACGCGCGAAATGGGACCAGGCGTGCGAGCCGCCCGCGCCGCGACGCCAGGGGCGCAATGGCGATGAGCTCGCCGTCGGAGCGCAGCGTGATGATACGCAGCTTTCGGTCGCCGGAGAGATGCTTCCACCAGGGATACAGCCACTCCCAGGTCAAGAAGAAGGAATTCGAGGCACTGGCTTCGAGCAGCTCGTCCCACTCCTCCCTGAGCGCGCAAAAGCCGGCCGCATCCTCGATCGTCTTGATCATCGTCGTATTGGTTACGAGTCCGTATTGACTGGGGCCCATGGTTCGCCGGCGACCTCCGGGGTGCCGCGATGTCCCTCTTCAGCGACGAGCGCGGCCCTCAAGGCGACCGCCACCGCGCCGAAGTAATAGAAAACGGTGTGATATGCCACCGGATGGAAGAGCGCGGCGACGCCGAAGCCAAGCAGGCTGGTGCGGACCGCCTCGGCAAGGCTGTGCAGTTCCCGAAGGCCGACGGCGCCCGCGGATCGGCGGTGGACGACGATCGCGCTCTTGGCGCAGCTGACGAACAACAGGAGATACAGGACCAACCCCGGGATACCCAGATCGACGGCGTACTCGAGAAACACGTTGTGCACGGGCTTCCACGACGGCCCCCGCACGTCGTTGAGGGCCAGGCTGTTCATGCCGATCCCGGCCCCGACGATTGGGTGGGCGCGCACGAACTCCAGCGCGGCGACCGTGTCCCTCCACCGCTCTTGGGAGGACCCGGTCGGGTCCGCGTCGACACTGGTGATCGTGCCCAGGCGGTCCACATAGGTCGACGGCAGCAACGGCGCGGCCGCGAGCGCGACCACGAGCACGACCACCCAGCGCCCTCCTCCGCGCCGGGCCCACGCCCAGGCGTAGGTCGAGAGGATCGTCGCCAGCGTCAAGAAACCGCCGCGAGAGAACGTGAGAATGACCGCGAGGACATCCAGGCCGAGGATCGCAAACAACCCCGTACGAATGACGGTGTTCCGGTTGATCGCCAGGAGCGCGACCGTGAACGGGAGAACCAAGTTGACCAGCAGGGCGAGATCATTCGGATTGCTCGCCATCGGCGAGACGAACCCGACGATCCGACCGCCACGCAGGTTCCCTGACAGGTACTCGCCGACTCCCACCACCGCCGCCGGAATCGTCATCAGGCTCAGTCCCCAGGCAACCTGACGGAGTCGAGTCACGCTACTGACGGTGGCGCCGATCAACCAGAAGACCGCGACGTTCTTGAAATAATGGCTGAGAAGGACTTCGACGCTCCCGCCCGGCCAGTAAGAAAAGGGGACGGTCACGATGGCCCAGCCGCAAAGGACGGCCACGATGCGCAGCTCGCGCGTGAACACGACGAGCGGTTGTCGGTGCACGAACCGGTTCACCAAGTGCACGGCCACCGCCCCGATCGCCGTCAGGAGGGCGATGCGTACCTGGGCAAGCGCCGGAATGAACCGTTGTGGCGCAACCAACAAAATGAAGGTGAAGCCCATCAGAAGGTAAAAGGACACGGCGCTGTCGGCCGGTGCCTCCTGGGCCTCGGCGGCAGGCTCGGACCAACGGCTCGCGGCACCGGCGGCGTCTTCTTGCCACCACTCTCGGCGTGGCGCGGGAGTCCCTCCGCCAGTCGGCGAGGGCGGCTCGGTCCCCCCTCCCTTCGGGCTCTCCTCGGAGATATCGCGGCGTTCGATCATGACGACCGTCTCGGAAGCGCTACGCCTTGTAGGCGACCATTTGAATTCCGAGAATCAGCCGAGCCGGTAGGCGGGCCGCGACGTGACGGCTCCATGGGAATGGCAGCCGGCGAATCAACCACTCCGCCACGCGGCACACCGCCACCGGCATGAGCAGCGAGTGCCCCTTCACCGACAGCATCGCGCGGACCTTGGAAAACCCGGCGTCGACGAAGAGGTCGTAGAGTTCGGCATTCGTGTACTCCTTGAGATGAAAGCCTGTCGGCACGCGGTCGAAAAACTTCGACACGTCATGGGGCCCCGAGAGGGCGTTTGGCGTGATGCCGATGTACACGCCGCCGCGGGCGAGGGCGTGGTAGATGTTGCGCACCTGCTCGAGCGCGTCGTCGGGATGCAGATGCTCGAGGAGTTGATTGCTGAATGCCACCGTGACGCTCCCCTGGGGGACGGGAACGCTCGTTCCATCGGACAGGATCAGCTGGACGTTGGCCGGACGTCCGGCCGCTGCGCTGATCACCGCCGATACGTCCACGGCGTAGACCTGGCGGACGACCTGCGCGACGGCGAACGAGAGGCTGCAGTCGCCAGGCCCGATCTCGAGAAAGCACGTGTCCGGCCGGAGGAAGCGCCGAAGCAGCCGAAGCTGCGATAGCACCAAGCGGCGCGTGGTGACGGGATCGCTCTTGCGCCGCAGCATCGGGTGGTGCGGCACGCGGCGGAACAGCTCATCGTAAATGGTGGAATAGAGCGCGCGCCGCGCATCGCGCGGCGACGTGCGCAAGCGTACCGCGAGCTCCTTCTCCACGAGATAATGCTCGCGGAGGGGAAGGGGGAGGTTGCCGCGTCCGTTGCCAGTCGTGCTCACGCCGCGGGCTGCCGCTCCGTGAGCTCCGGGGCCGGGCGGGTTACTGCGTACCGTGTTGCGATCTTCTGTCGTGCAACCGACGCCGCGACGCGACGGCCCGCCGCCTTGCAGCCGGCGACGAACCGGTACAGCGGGCCGAAGGCGCGCAGGGAAGTCAGTCCGACAAAGTAGAGGCCCGCCACACTGCTCTCGAACGATGGGCTCAGGATCGGAATCGCCCTATCGGTTTTGACGTCGCTCAGCAGTGATGGGTGGAGCATCGTCAACTTGTTGAGATCGACCCGGTAACCCGTCGCCAGGATGGCGTGATCGGCCCTCACCGTCGTCCCGTCAGAGATGGTCGCGGCGACTCTCCCATCCACCTCCGTCGCCTCGACAACCGTATGGCCCTCGTGGAGCGTCGCCTTGCCGATGACCCGCTCCCGTAACCAGTCCGTGGCCCCGGAGACGTAGTTGCCGTTGTACCGGTCTTTACTGTCCTGGGGGAAGCGGTAGAAGAGATAGGGGAAATGCTCGAGTATCCAGTTGCGCCAGCCGGGTGCGATGCTCGCGTTGGGTGCCAGCATCCGCTCCAGCCGGGTCCGCTCGTTCGCCCGATCAGGGGGCAGCCACAGAATGGGTCGCCGTGCGACGACATGGACGGCCGCCCCAGCCTCGTGCAGCAGCGCCGTGTACTCGATCGCGCTCTGACCGCCACCGACGACGATGACTCGCCTGCCCTTGAAGGCACCCAAATCATGATGCTCGCAGGAATGCGAGACGAGTCGACCGGGCAGTCGACCGTACGGTTCCGCGCGAGCCGCATAGTAGTAGAGGCCGACCGCCATGACGACCGCTGCGCTCTGTACCGTGCGGCCGTCCTCGAGCGTCAGGAGAAAGGAATCCCGTTGACGCTGGACTGACGCGACGTAGGTCTCGTCGACGTCGGGCACCGCATGGTGTTGGAACCAGAGGGCATAGTCAATGAACGCCTCGATCGGCACGGGATAACGCGTCTCGTATTTGGAGGCCCGGAGAAAGCGCTCGAACCCATACTGCTCACCGGGAGCCGAGAGGCTGGTCGCCCACCAATGCGAGCGCAGCAGCATCCCCTTGGGCATGTGACGGCGCCAGAGTTCCAACGGCTTGCCGAATACCGCGACGGTCAGCCCGCGCCCGCGAAGATGGGCCGCGGTCGAGAGGCCGTAGGGACCGGCGCCGACGACCACGGCGTCGTAGCGCGCACACGGCACGGACGGCGGCGAGATGTTCATATTCGGTGCGACGATGACGAGAGACTCCGTCCCGAACGTGACCATCGCGCTCGCGTCGCCCTGATCAGCAAGTCGCGGCTGCAGTCGCTGGCCGCCTTGATCGCCGGACGCAGGTCCTTCCAGTCGACATAGTCGTAGCTCATCGGCCTCAGAAACGAGAGGCCGAAACCCAAGACCGCCTGTGTCGGCGACGCGACTCCGGGCCGACCTCGCTGCAGGAACGCCGCGATGGTCGTCATGATATCGCCTTGAAGATGCCGCATCCAGGCGCCAGTCCGATAGGCCGCGATCGTGTCGATCGGCTCGCCACTCGCCCATTGGTACAGCAGATGCGGGAAATCCACGCCGCAGCGGACCGCAATCTCAACCGACGCGGAGAGCCGCGGGTTGATCTCCATCAAGTACGGGACACCGGCACTGTCGCGCCGGAACTCGACCTCCGAGTAACCCTCGAGGTCGATTTCGCGCACCAGCTGCTCCGCCTGATGACCGATATCAGGCGGAACGGCGATGCTCTGGCGCAGAACGGATGTGCCCCCGAGCGGCGGTGCGGTCCGCTTTGCCCACTGGGCGAAACGCGCGTAGATCTCGCCCTTGGCATAGAGAAGACTCACGGCCTCACGTCGCCCAGTGAGCAGCTCCTGGAACAGCGCGACGCCGCCGAGGCATGTCACCGCTCCCACGGCACGCCGCGCCTCGTCTGGAGTCGTGACGAGCTCGGGACCCATCCAGGCTCCGTGTGGCTCACCCCCGAGCCACGACTCGCTCGGTTTGACCACAGCCGGGAGTCCGATCTCCTTCAACGCCGCCGGGACCTCGTCGAGGGTGCTCACGAAGACCGTGCGCGGTACGCCGATGCCCAGCCGCTTCGCGACCGCCAAGGTGCGCTCTTTACTGACGGCAATGGCCAGGGCCGGCTCGTCCGCCAGGGCGATCCGTACTCGCTGTTGAACTCGCGCGCGGTGCCGGCGAAGAAGCGCGATCGTGCCATCGGCCGAGGGAATGAGGATTCGTGCGCCCACGCGCTCCAGCACCTCCTCCAGATACGCGACGTAGGCGTCGGTGCCCTCCTCGGCCGGGCACACGAAGCCGGACCGACACCAGCGCGACGAAAACGCCGGCACGTGGCTGACGGTGTCCACCGCCGCCACCGACCGTCCCAGGCGACCGAGCGAACGCACGGTGACCAGCGACTGTCGGAGGCGTCCATCGAGCACTAGCGCATCGACTGACAGTGTTGCCAGGGTGTTCTCCCGAGATCTGCGGCTTCGGGCCTAGGCCGGTTGGCCACCACTTCGGGGTGAACGATCGGCTCGACCAAGCAGCGCTCCCACCCGGGCCCTCAATCGCACGCGGCCCCTCAGTCGGAGGTTGACGGCATGAAGCAGGCGGCCGTAGGGACCGTCCCGGAAGACCAAGACCTCGGAGTGGGGCCGAACATGCGAGGTCCACGTACTCTCATACTCCTCCCGCGGCCCCGTGAAATCGTAGTGAGTGAAGCCCCGCTCCACGCAATCCTGGACGCCAGCATTGATCATCAGATGGCCCGGGCCGAATTCCCTATACTCCTCGTTCATGACGAGTTTGAGGCTGAAGAAGCGACCCCGATAGCTGAGTCCAAAGTTGGCGGCGACCATCTGGTCGTTGACTTCAAGGAAATAGAGCGAGAGATAGTTGAAGCGCGCCGCATTCTCGGCGATCTCGTCATAGAACGTGCGGGTGCTTTGGTTGCACGCAATGGCGCTCCCGACGTCGCCCTTCCAGCCAGTTTTTTCGAGGTCGTAGAACTTCTGAATGCAATGCTGATCGGCGGTTTCAATTCGCCGCAGGCGTAGGGGGCCGCGCGCGCCGAGTCGTCGGATCCTCTTGCGCATGCTCGAGCGAAAGTTCGCGCTGCTGTTCGAACGCCACGGGTCCTCGTCTCCGCGGAAGGCCGAGAGCGGGATATAGGGGCTGCGCTTCGATTCCCAGCGCGCGATGAGCAACCCATCGCCGCGGGTCACGTCACACAAACGGTCCAGTGCGCCAGCCTCCGGCACATCACAGAACTGCAGGACATCCCAATGTCGGAAACGCCTGAGGGACTTCCAGACAGCCGAGACGGCGACCTCGCCCTCGAGGCCAGCGCCCCGGACTACGTCGAACCGACACGAGTGGCAATTGGCCGCTCCGCGTAGCCTGGTCACGGGAAAGCCATACGACAGCGCTCGCTCCTTGATCAGGGGGAGCACCGCCTGCAGCCGACCCCCGACGCGCGCGGTGATCAGCACGAGCCGCTTCGCCGGCTCGAAGGCACGAACGTACGCTCGGATCC
>VBAO01000417.1:1950-2881 GCA_005883865.1 Candidatus Segetimicrobium genomatis | reverse complement strand
CTGCACGGATGCGACGACGGCCGGTCCTGCGCGGATCGCCTGCTAGAAACTCCGCTGCAGTTCGACTTGAAAAACCTGGGCATTGCTGAGTTGGAGACCCGACAGGGGACTCGTGGTCACGATGCCTCCTCCGACAGAATATGCGTTGAGGGCGGCCTTGAGCAGCGTGTTGGCCGAGAGCGCGTATTTTGCCCCAATCGAATAGACGGTGTAGCTCGGTCCGCCGCCCTTGTATGTGCCCCACTCGGCCAACGCAAACACCGACAGCGGCGGGGTCACCGAAAGGTCGATGCGCGCCCCGGCCGCGCGCAGGTTGTCATTGGTGTTGAAGACTCCAAAGTCATCCGGGGTAGTACCATCGTCCGAGATCCCCCGATTGCGTGTAGGTAGCCGCCTCCACGATAAGATTCATACCCCGCATAAGGTCGCCTTGGACTCCCGCCGAAAACCCATTGCCGACATTGCACCCATGCCTGGGCTCGTCCCGACGTCGGCGGCCCCGGCGATGTCGGCCCGGTAGCTAACGTCGACCGTCCAGCCCGGCACCGCCTCCGCCTCGGCGCGAAGCAGGAACGGGTGGTCAGAGGGGGCAGCCTCGAGTGCCTGGAGGACCGGCTGCGGATCCGCACCGACCGCCAGCGTCGGCGCGGATATCGGCGGAGGGATCCCGAGGTCCGGCGAGCGTTTCGAATGACCGCACGGGCTGGCCGGCGAGTTCCATGAGCGAGTCATTTGCCGGCGTGAGATTGAACGCGACCCAGGAACTCACCGGGGTGTAGACGAACACGAAAGATCCTTGCGTCGTGTGCGTGTCAACCGACAGGACGCGCCACATCACGACGTAGGCACCCGGCCCCAGGTCCTTGAGCCGCAGGACGATGTCGCCGCTGGTGCGCGTAGTGTTCGCGACCCCTGCATCGCTTCGAGATGC
>VBAO01000417.1:0-1938 GCA_005883865.1 Candidatus Segetimicrobium genomatis | reverse complement strand
CAGCGTGCAACGTGCGCATGTCTGCGCCGGGGTCGCTGCTCAACTTGTAGACCTTGAAGATGCTGAAGCGGATCTCGACCGGTTCGGAGTACGATAACTTGACCTCTTTGGGCGGCGTGCCCAGAGTGCTATCCGGGCTTGGAACCGACGCGTTGAGGAACACGTGCGCGGAGGCCGGCGGGGTTCCGCCGAGAGCCATGCCCCCCCACAGCAGGACCCAAGCGAGCCGCCGTCCTCGCTGCACCAAGCGGGCACCCCCGATCGCACTTGCCGAAATGATAGCATCGAAGCGGGATCCGTAGCAATGTTCCGAAAGTACATTGGTCCGGTGCATGCGGCGACCTTCACCGTGACCCAGTGACGCGGACAGCGTGGTGCCGGACTACAGCCTCTAGCCGAGCCGGATATCGAGCCACCCGTGCGGGGTCACCTGCACCCGCTCGCCCGGGCGCGCCAGGACCGTCGTCGTCGCAGACTCGAAGAGCGCCGGTCCGGGGATCTCCGATCCCGCCGGCAGCGCGTCCCAGGGGTAGACCGGCACCTCGGCCCACCCATCGAGGTACGCCCTCCGCCGCCCGGCGGGCGCCGCCCGCCCCGCCGCGCCGATCGGGGGCTCGACCGGGGTGACCGGGAGCTCTCCAACAACCGCCACCCGAGCATTGACCAGGACAACGTCCTGTCCGGGCGCGCTGTACGTGTAGAGCGCCTCGTGGCGCCGCTGGAAGCGCTCCACGACCTGGTCGATCGCATCGTCCGCTCCGAGGTCGAGGCCGTCGAGGGAGACCCCGATCTCGAAGATCTGCTCGCCGTAGCGCATGTCGACCGAACGCCGCATGACGAGCGGGCCGGCAAACGCCTGGCCGAGGCGCTGCCGTCCTTCGGCCTCCATCTCCGCAAACAGGCGCCGGAGGCCGGCGGCCCCCACCCGGTGGATCTCCTCCACGTGCGTCCGGACGAGTTCGTACCGGAGATCGGTCGTCAGCATTCCCCAGGCCGAGAGGACCGCGGCCGCCCGGGGGACAATGACCCGGGTGATCTCCAGTTGACGGGCGACCTGGGTGACATGGAGGCCCGCGGCGCCGCCGAAGGCGAGCAGCGCGAACCGGCGGGGGTCGACGCCCCGGCGGACCGAGACGCGGCGGATTCCTTCCGCCATGTTGGTGTTCACGACCCGGTGGATGCCGTCCGCGGCGGCGATGGCCGCGCATCCGAGTTGCCTGGCGACCCGCTCGACCGCGCGGCCGCCCGCGTCGGGGTCGAGCCGGATCCGCCCACCGAGGAAATTCCCCGGGTCCAGCAACCCCAGCGCCACATTGGCGTCGGTGACCGTCGCCGCGTGCCCCCCCTTCGCATAGCACGCGGGTCCGGGGTCGGCCCCCGCGCTCTCCGGACCGACGTAGAGGAGGCCGCCGGCCACACGGGCGATCGAGCCCCCGCCAGCCCCCACGGTATGGATGTCCAGGCTCGGGAGCGCCACCTTGTGCCCGCTCACCGTCCTGTCGCCTGCCAGCAACGGTTCGCCCCCTTCCAGCAGGGCGATATCCGTGCTGGTCCCCCCCATGTCGAACGTGATCAGATCCCCCTGGCCGAGCAGGCGCGCGCAGAACCGGCTCCCGGCGAGGCCGCCCGCGGGTCCCGAGAGAATGGCGCTCGCCGCCAGCCGCGCCGAGTCCCGGATGGGGGCGACCCCGCCGTGGGACTGCATGATCAGGACGTCGCGGGGGTACCCGGCGGCCGCGAGGCGGCCGGCCAGGCTCTCGAGGTAGCGGGACAGCGCCGGCCCGACGTAGGCGTTCACCACGGTCGTGCAGATCCGTTCGTATTCCTTGATCTGAGGGAGCACCTCGAACGAGGTGCAGATGTACGCGCGGGGGAGGCGCCTGGCCACGGCCCGGCCGGTCGCGAGCTCGTGGCGGGGATTCCGGTACGCATGGAGAT
>VBAO01000247.1 GCA_005883865.1 Candidatus Segetimicrobium genomatis | reverse complement strand
TTCCTCTCCCTCCTCGAGCGGCGTGAGGGCGACGACGTCCTCGTGGTGCGGGTCGGCTCGGGATTGGGGGCGGATCAGGGCATGCGCGGGATGGTCTTTCCTCGGGGCACCGGCCTCGACTGGCACGTGCTGAACTCGGGGATTCCCATGCTGGTGACCGATCTGCATTCCCATCCCCGCGTCGTTCGAAAGGATCCCACCCTTCGCTCGGGGATGTACGCGCCCCTGGTGGCCGGCCGCCGCCCGGTCGGGGTGCTCAGCGCCTACCGGAGCCCGGCCGGCGCGTTTCGGACGGCGGACCTCCACCTGCTCACGGTCGTCGCGCGCTACGTCGGCGGGGCGATCGAGGTCGCCCGTCTGCGCGAGCAGCTCAAGGAACTGGCCCCGACCGATGCGCTGACCGGGCTCGCGACCCGCCGGAGCTTCTTCGACCGGCTGTCGGGCGAACTGGAGCGCTGCCGTCGCGTCCGGCGGGAGCTCAGCGTGGCGCTCGTCGACCTCAACGGGTGCACAGAGGTCAACGACGCGGGGGGCCCTGCGGCCGGCAACGAGGCGCTGATTCAATTCGCCGACGCGCTTTCGCGCAGCGTCCGCGCGTACGACCAGGTGGTCCGGTTCGGGCCAGACCAATTCGCCCTGTTGCTCCCCGAAGCCCCCCGCGTCAAGGCGGAAGAGATCCTGGACCGCCTCCGCGACGTGGCGATCCTCAGGCCGCCCCACGCGGGAGCCGGTTCGGTCCTCGCCTTCTCCTGGGGCGTCGCGGTGTTTCCCGACGACGGGGAGAACATCGACGATTTGCTGCGCACCGCCGGCAGCCGCCTCCAGGCGATGAAGGACCTGGAATCCCGCTAACCTGTTCGGCCCAGCTCGGCGAGGCAGGACTCCACGCGGCGCTGCGCCCGGCGCAGCGCGTCCACGATCGCGTTGCGCCCCCGCACCAGATCGACGCCGGCGAGCCTGGCCTCGTCGCTGTCGGGGGCGAGGCCGGCGAGACGCCGGGCGTGCCGGAGGGTCGGGAGGAACTCGGTCTCGAGCGCGGGATCGTGGGCGTACTGGCCGCGGGCGGTGTAGGTCGCGGGGATCAGGATGCGTCCCAGGGAAACGAGGCAGGCGTTGAGGGTCCTGGCCTGGGAGGGCGTCGCGGCGGACGCCACCCGGGCGAGGTGGGTGCACTGCTCCTCCAGGGTGGCCGCGGCGGCGACCGCCGGCCCTAGATCGAACGCCCCGCCGACGTCCTTCGCCAGCGCCTCCAGGCTCTGCCGCACGTCCCTCGCGCTCGCCTCGTAATCGAGGGGGAGCACCGGATCGGTCAGGAGGCGCTCGAGGGTCCGCACAAAGATCTTGGCATCCCGCAGGAGCCGCTCCGGATCGATTTTGTCCAGGGTGTCGTGCGGCGTGTGCCACCACCACCCCAGCGTGCCATCGGCCTGGTGGGAGACCGAGCCGAGGATCGACGGAATCCCGATTCCCAGGAAGGACTGGTCGGAGTTCCGCCCCACGCGCTTCGGGATGAGGGTGGCTCCCGCCGCCTGCCGGACGGCCCACACGCCGAGCCCGGCCGTTTCGGGCATGGAGTTGGTCACGAACTCGTCGGCGTCCATGGCGCCGACCGAGTCGATGTTGACATGGGCGAGGCAATGGTCCGCGAGGTCGAACCAGTGAGTGTCGGCGTACCAGGTGGACGACGAGTACCGCCCGTGGGAATGGCCCGACCACATCGCCACCCGTACGCCTCTCCGCAGGCGCTCGCGGTGGAGGGCCAGGAGGCGGGTCACCTCCAGCATCGCGGCGTTCGCGCTCCCGTTGTCCATCGCTCCCGCATACCAGCCGTCGAGGTGGCCGGAGAAGAGCACGAACATCCCCGCTTCGGCCTCGGGATGCCCCGGGCTCAGGTCGGCCAGCACGATCGGGGTCTTGGTCCATGCGCTCCGCACCGCCGCCGTGAACTGGACCTCGACCCGCCCCCGCTGGCAGAGGCCGCGCAGCGCCTCCCCGTCCGCCTTGGGCACGGAGAGCAGGTGGACACGGGGAAGCCCCGCGACGGTGTCCGCCGAGGGGTTCCCCCAGATCGGCGAGCAGCACATCTCGTGCGCGTGCCGGCCGCTGATGCAGATCAATCCCAGGGCCCCCGCGCGGGTGGCGTTCACGGCGTGCTGGGGGGTGGCCCGCCCTTCCACGAGCGCCATCTTGCCGGCGGCGCCCGCCCGGACATAGTCGTCGAGCATCCCCGGGCCGGCGTAGACCAGTTCCGCCGCCACCCCCTCTCGGGGAGTCGGGATCCCCATCGAGTGCGTGATGCAGGAGATCTCCAGTGGCTGCGGGCGCACGAGGCGCAGCGAGGCGGAGAGGGGCAGGCTGATAAAGGCGTCGTGGGTGAGGATCCTCGTCGCGAGCCCGAACCCGCGGAGCTGGTCCGCGGCGTACTCGGCGGCGTGCCGCTCCTCGGTGCTGCCCGAAAGCCGGGTCCACCGGGCGATGGCCTGATTGTGCTCCCAGAGACGTGTCCGTGAGACGGCATCGAGATCGATCACAGGAATCCCTCCCGGCAGATGCGCGATGCGCCCTGCGGTGTTCGTCGTGGGATCGAGGCCTCCTGCGCTTTCCCGCCGCTTGTCCGCCGCCGGCGGGCCGGAGGCCGCGGAGCGGTTGTCGACGAATGAGGGGGGAGGAGGGGGTGGGGTCCTCAATGGAGACGGTCCGGTTTCCGGCGGAGGTTCTGCTCGGGACAGGGGCGCGTATCTTTCAGGCGGCGGGCGCGCCTGCGGAGACTGCCCGCGTCGTGGCTTCGGCGCTCGTCGAGGCGAACCTCAAGGGGCACGACTCGCACGGAGTGCTGCGGATCCCCCAGTATCTCGACCGCATCCGCAAAGGTCAGATCAAGCCTGCCGCCCAGCCGCGGATCCAGGGCGAGCGGGGCGCGACCGCGCTGGTGAGCGGCGAGTGGGGGTTCGGGCAGCTGGCCGGCATCGCGGCCACGGACGAGGCCGTCCGGCGCGCCCAGGAGTATGGCGTGTCGGCGGTGGGGGTGGTCCGGTGCAACCACCTGGGCCGTGTGGGAGCCTACGTCGAGCAGGCCGCGGCGAAAGACTGCGCGGCCATGGTGTGGGTGGGGGGACTCGGGACCCGGCCCGCGGTCCCGCACGGAGGAAGCCGCTCGGCGCTGGGGACGAATCCCATCTCGGCCGGATTCCCCGTGCAGGGGGAACACCCGGTCGTCCTCGATTATGCCACGACCGCGATCGCCGTCGGGAAGATCATGGTCGCCCGCGACGCCGGAAAACCGCTCCCTCCCGGCGTGATGATCGACAAGAACGGCCGGCCGAGCACGGATCCGGAGGTGTTTTACAAGGAAGGCGCCCTCCTGCCGTTTGGGGGGCATAAGGGCTACTCCCTGTCGGTGATCGCCGAACTCCTCGGGCAGGCGCTCACCGGAGCCGACCGGTACCAGGATGCGGGGACCGCCGAAGAGGTGTTCCGGCACGCGGGGGCGCTCATCGTTGCGATCCACGCCGGCGCCTTTCGCCCCGCCGAGGAGGCCAAGGCGGTCGCGCGGAGGCTCGTCACCCGTCTCCGCATGGTCCCGCCCGCCCAGGGCGTCGAATCCGTCCTCACCCCGGGCGAGCCGGAGGCTCGAACGATGCGGCAGCGGACCGCGTCAGGGATCGAGCTCGCCGGAGAGACCTGGCGATCGATCCTCGCCGCGGCGGAGTCGGTGGGGGTGCCCCCCCGGGACCTCCCCTCGCCGGGTGATCTCCCCGCCGAATGATCGGGGAGCAGGCGAGGGGCAGGCCCGTCCCCGATGGCCTCGGGCTAGCCCGAATACGTGCCGGGGGAATGCGCCGCTATCCCGGCTGGTCGGCGGTCAGGCTCGATGCGGTGATGGAGCCATCCGGATTGACGGCGCCGCGGACGATGACGTGCATCCCCGGCCGGAGATCGCCGAGGTGGATCACGGTCAGACGGTGGACCGGCGTGGTCGGGGGAACGCTGATCGCCGACGCCCCGTCCCGGTACTTCAGGAAGAGGGTCTGGTGCTCCGTCCGCACGGCGTATTCCATGACCTCGGCGTTGGTCATCATGTTTCCCGTGTCCAGCGGAAACTGGCCTTCACGGACCCGGCCCCTGAGCTCGGGGGGAAAGATATTGATGGTGACCGCGACGAGCGCCCCATCGGCCTTCCGCTCGGAGGTGACCGCCAGATAATCGCCGGGCTTGATCGCATCGAGGCCCGACGGGTGCCGTCCGAGGACGCGGGTCGCCGGTGAGACCCGGACGAGCGTGGCTCCGGCCCCCGCGGAGGCGAGCGTGAAGCCGTCTCCGTTGACGGCGCCGATGGTGCCCTCCCTCACAGTGTCGGCGGGGGCGGCTCCGCCCGGCGCGGCGCCCCCCGAGATGCAGGCTCCTACCAGGATCAGCGTCGCCAGGGTCCGTTGCGCGGTGCGCGGGTGCATGCGATCCGTCCCTCCTCGGAGGTCCAACCGGAATGGAGGCGAGTTCTGTCCGCCTGGAGGAGAACCCTCCCGGGCGGCGTGCGGGCGGCCGCCGGTAGAGATGGTACACTAGGGTGTGCGCGCGGGCGAGGCGGAGGCCTCCCCTACCATGCAATCGGAGGACCCGAATGGTGCAATCGGACATCCAGGACGTGGGGCTCGTCAGACAGGGGTGGCAGCGCATCGGGTGGGCCGACGCCGAGATGCCCGTGCTCCGCTTGATTCGGGAGCGGTTCGCCCGCGAGCGGCCGCTCGCGGGGTTCCGGATCGCCGCCTGCCTGCACGTGACGACCGAGACCGCAAACCTCATGCGGACCCTCCAGGCCGGGGGCGCGTCGGTGGCGCTGTGCGCCAGCAACCCGCTCTCCACGCAGGATGACGTCGCGGCGGCCCTGGTCGAGCACGCGCACCTCCCCGTGTTCGCGCGCCGGGGGGAGGATCGGGACACCTATTACCGGCACGTCGACCAGGCGCTGGCCACCCACCCCAACCTGACGATGGACGACGGGGCGGACCTGGTGTCGGTGCTCCACAACGCCCATCCCGAGCTGCTCGGGGACGTGATCGCCGGGACCGAGGAGACGACGACCGGCGTCATTCGGCTCCGCAGCATGGCCCGCGCGGGCGCCCTCCGGTATCCCATCGTGGCGATCAACGACGCGAACACGAAGCATCTCTTCGACAACCGATACGGCACCGGCCAGTCGGCGATCGACGGCCTCATCCGGGCGACCAACCTCCTCCTGGCCGGCCGGACCTTCACCGTGGCGGGGTACGGGAGCTGCGGCCGCGGGCTCGCGCTGCGGGCGAAGGGGATGGGCGCCAAGGTGATCGTCACCGAGGTCGATGCGCTCCGCGCGCTCGAGGCCCACATGGACGGCTACCGCGTGATGCCGATGCTGGAGGCGGCGCGGATCTCGGATGTGCTCCTGACCGTGACCGGGGATACGGCGGTGATCCGGCGAGAGCACCTCGAGGTGATGAAGGACCGCGCGATCCTGGGCAACGCGGGGCACTTCGACGTCGAGATCGATCTGTCGGCGCTGGCCGACCTCGCCGCGGAGCGCCGGGCGGTGCGGGAGCACGTGGAGGAGTTTCGCCTGCGCGACGGCCGGAGAATCTACGTCCTGGCGGAAGGGCGGCTCCTCAACCTGGCCGCCGCCGAGGGGCATCCTGCGGCCGTGATGGATATGAGCTTTGCGAACCAGGCGCTGGCGATCGAACACCTCGCCCGGCACGGGCGGGCGCTCGCCCCGGACGTCTACCCCGTGCCGGCACAGATCGACCAGCAGGTCGCGTCGCTCAAGCTCAGCGCCGAAGGGGTCGCGATCGACACCCTGACGCCGCAGCAGGAGCAGTATCTGCGGTCCTGGCAGGAGGGCACCTAGGACAGGGAGGGAGCACCGTGGGCAGGGCACAGACGCCTGGGGCCCCGAGCGGGGGCCCGGGAGCCGGGCTGGCCGATCGGATGCGCGTATTGGGGACCGAGACCGCCTTCGAGGTGTTCGCTCGGGCAAAGGCGCTCGAGGCCGCCGGGCGTTCGATCATCCACCTGGAGATCGGGGAGCCGGATTTCAACACCCCGGACCACATCAAGGAAGCCGCGGTCCGGGCGCTCCGCGACGGCTACACGCACTACACCCCGGCGGCGGGCCTGCGCGAGGCGCGCGAGGCCATTGCCGAGCACGCGGGCGCGCAGCGGGGGATCACGGTGGATCCCGAGGAAGTGGTCATTACCCCCGGCGCGAAGCCCGTGATGTTTTTCGTCATCATGGCCCTGGTCAACCCGGGCGACGAGGTGATCTATCCCGACCCGGGGTTCCCGATCTACGAGTCGGTCGCCCGGTTCGCGGGGGCGCGCCCTGTGCCCTGGGTGCTCCGGGAAGAGCGCGAGTTTCGAGCGGATCCCGAGGAGCTGCGGGCGCTCATAACCCCGCGGACCAAACTGGTCATCTTGAACTCCCCGCACAACCCGGCGGCCAGCGTGCTCGCGGCGCGCGACCTGGAGACGATCGCCGAGATCGTCCGCGGACGGCCCGTCACGGTGCTGGCCGACGAGATCTACAGCCGGATCCTGTACGAAGGCGAATCCGCCAGCCTCGCCAGCATCCCCGGGGTGCGCGATCAGACCGTCATCCTCGACGGGTTCAGCAAAACCTACGCGATGACCGGATGGCGGCTGGGGTACGGCGTCATGCGTCCCGACTTCGCCGCGCGCATCACGCAGCTGATGGTGAACTCCAACTCCTGCACGGCGGCGTTCACCCAGATCGCGGGGATCGCGGCGCTCCGCGGCCCCCAGGACTGCGTGGCCCGGATGGTCGCGGAGTTTCGCCGGCGGCGGGACGTGATCGTGGACGGTCTCAACACCATTCCGGGGGTCACGTGTCTTCGTCCCCGAGGGGCGTTCTACGCGTTTCCGAACGTGCGGAAGATCGATCCGGACACCTCCCGGCTCCAGGACTATCTGCTCCACGAGGCCGGGGTGGCCGTGCTCTCCGGCACGGCGTTCGGCGCGCACGGGGAAGGATACCTCCGCCTGAGCTACGCCAACTCCGTGGAGGCGATCACCGAGGCGCTCGAGCGGATCCGGCGCGCGGTGAGCCGCTACGCCGCCAAGCCGACGGCCAAGCGCGAGCCCACCCCAAGAATTCGCTGAACCGATGCGAATTCTTGGGGGCCCCGGGCGATCTTATGGGACAATTTCCTAGACATGCCGCTAGGTTCGCGAAGCCGGTGAAGCGGCCGGGATGTAGACGTACGCGTCGAGGAGGCGGCCCTCGGGCGTTTCCACCTGGACGATGACGCGTCGATAGCGGTCCCCTTCGTAGGCGTCCAGGATCGCCAGCTCCTCCGCGTCGACGTCCAGCATCTTGCCGGCCACCGCGGCGCCTTCGCGCGGGTGGATCACGGGATACCCGATCGCGGGATCGATCTCGCGGTGATATCCTTTGAGCACGGCAGGGCGCCCAAACAGACGGTGGCCCAGAAGATCCTGGACCACCGCATCGTCACGGAGCGTCCCGTAGACAAACAACCGCCCGACGGTCACACAGCCTGACCCCGCTCGTGCAGCCACCGGCGGAGCGCGTCGTATGCCGCCTCCCACCCCTGGCGGAACGCTTCGCGCGCCACCGAGGACTCGTCGTCCCGCCCGCCGTGCCGTTGCGGCACCGCGGCGCCGAGGCGCGCCTCGACGGTCGCGGGGAGGTCCTCGCAGCGCATCCGCTCGAGCGTCGCCCGGAGTTCCTCGGGCGCGATGCTGCGGCCGATCTCGACGGGAAGGTGTTCGAGGCGGTGGATCAGCTCGAGATGCCGCTGCGACGATTTCGTCTCGAGCGAATCGACGGCATCTTGGAGCGTGTCCACGCGTCCTTTCTGGGGCCGGTCTCGATACCCTTCGATGAAGTACGCGGGCGGCTGGTTCAGGGCTTCGCACAGGCGCATGAAGGTCTCGAACTTCGGGAGCGCCTTGCCCCGCTCCCAATCCCCCACCGCCACGCCGCTGCGGAGTCCGAGGCGCTTGGCGAGTTGCACCTGGCTCATCTGGGCCGCCCGTCGCGCCTCGTGCACGCGGCCCCCGAACGACCGCCTCAGCTCAGCCACCTGCCGCCGTTCCATGCTCACATTCTAGGCGACAGCCTGCGAAAGTGCAACACGTCCGCCCGCGGAGCGGGAGCCGCTACTTATTAAAACAATCGCTCCTGAACCCTCGGGCGCTGGATCTGACGGACCGCTTTGCGCGCCGCGTCGAAGGTGAGGCCGTCGTCGGCCATCAATCGGTGGACGAGCTTCCCGTCGTGCCCGGGAAGAAATCGCGCTTCGGGAGTGATCGTGTGCCTGCCGCACCCGCACAGGCAGAGTTCTCCCCGGCTGTTGGCTCGCGGCGCGTTCGGCGATCGCCGGCGTCGAAGCCATCGCTGGAGCTCTCCGTCCTCCACCCGCCAGGCCCGGCCGACCCGCACCGCGGGGAGGTCGCCGCGGCGCAGCAGCCGGTGGATGGCCGCGGAAGAGACCCGGAGCAACTCGGCCACTTCCTGGGGGGTGAGGAAACGCTTGGTCATGCTGCGGTGTGTTTGGCGGTCGGTTCGGGTTCTCCCTTCCCCACGCCGACTGCGGAGCGCCGGAAACGCGAGGGCCGGAGTGGATGGTTCGATGTGAAGTTGATCACCGAGTTCCACATGTTTATCCGCGACCTCGATGATCCGCCGCCGCCGCGGGCTGCTGGGCATGCGTACGGGTCTCGCCCG
>VBAO01000246.1 GCA_005883865.1 Candidatus Segetimicrobium genomatis | reverse complement strand
TGGCCGTCGCGCCGGACGGGAGGCGGCTGTACTGCTCCAATGAGGATGCGGCCGGCGCCTCCGCGCTCGACGTGTCGACCGGTCGGGTGGTCGCGACCATCCCCACGGGCATCGAGCCGGAGGGGGTCGGGATCTCCCCCGACGGCCGCTGGGTGTACGTCACGGCGGAGACCAGCAACACCGTCACGGTCATCGACACCCGCCTGAACCGGACGGTCAAGAATATCCTGGTGGACGCACGACCGCGCAGCGCCGTCTTCGCGCCGGACGGGGCACGGGCCTACGTGGCGGCGGAGATCGGAGGGACGCTGACCGTCATCGATGCGGCAAGGCACGAGGTCCTCGAGGTCC
This sequence comes from Candidatus Segetimicrobium genomatis, assembly GCA_005883865.1. Classification (GTDB taxonomy): domain Bacteria; phylum Sysuimicrobiota; class Sysuimicrobiia; order Sysuimicrobiales; family Segetimicrobiaceae; genus Segetimicrobium. The sequence goes on along the minus strand of VBAO01000246.1, from coordinate 7,819 downwards.
TGACCCTGGGGACCGACAGCAAGCCGGTGGGCGTCGCCGTCTCGCCCGACAGCCGGCGGGTGTACGCGGCGGGTGGGCGCTGCAACTGCGTCTTCGCCGTCGATGCCCGCACCGGCAAGATTACGACGATCGTCCAGCGCATGGGCCGGCGCCCATGGGGGGTGGCGATCACCCCCGACGGGCGGAAGCTCTACACCGCCAACGGCCGCTCCGACGACGTCACGGTGATCGATGCGGTCTCCCTGCGGGTGGTCCGGACCATCGGCGCGGTCGGCAGGGGCCCGCACAGCGTGGTGATAGTCCGGTGAGCGGCGCCGCGCCCGTCTTCGCGATCGAGTGCGCGGGACTCACCCGGTGCTTCGGCGACCTGGTGGCGGTCAAGGAGGTGTCGCTCCAGGTGGCCCCCGGTGAGCAGTTCGGCTTGCTGTGCCCGAACGGCGCGGGCAAGACGACGACTCATCACCTGCTGACCACGCTGCTCGCGCCGACGGCGGGAACCGGCCGCGTGGCCGGGGTCGAGATTACCTCCGAGCCGGATCGGGTCCGCGATCTCATCGGCGTCGTCTTCCAAGAACCCGCGCTGGACGACCGGATCACCGCCCGCGAGAACCTGGAGCTGCACGCGGTGCTCTACCGGATCCGGCCGCGGTGGATCCCCGCGCTCGTCCAGCAGGCGCTCGCGTGGGCCGAGCTCGCCGACCGCGCCGACGTGCCGGTGCGGACGTTTTCCGGCGGGATGAAACGGCGGTTGGAGTTGTCGCGGGCGCTCCTGCACCAACCCCGGGTGCTCTTCCTGGACGAGCCTACGGCCGGGCTGGACCCGCAGGGCCGCCGGCAGCTGTGGGACCGCGTCGCCGGCCTGCGGCAACGCGGGCTCACGGCTTTTGTCACGACCCACAACATGCAGGAAGCCGAAAGCTGCGATCGCGTGGCCATCATGGACCGCGGCCGGCTGCTCGCGGTGGGGACGCCGGCCGAGCTGAAGATGCGGGTGACCGGCCATCCGGAGGCCACTCTCGAGGGCGTCTTCCTGGAGCTCACCGGCCGTGGCCTGCGCGATGAGGAGGCGACGCCGCGGGACCGGCTGCTCGGCTTTGCCCGGCGCGGGGGGGAGCTGACGCGGTGATCCACGAGGCGGCCGTCGCGGACCTCCGGGCTCCTCCCGCGCGGGTGTTCGACCTGCGGGTCGCCCTTGCGCTGGTCAGGCGGGAGCTCCTGCGCTACCGTCGAGACCGGGCCCAGTGGTTCGGTGGCGTGTCCCGGACGATCCTGTGGCTCGTGATCCTCGGCTACGGCATCGGCGCGTCGTACACGAACATCGAAGGGTACACCTACACCCAGTACATTCTGCCCGGGGTGGTCGCCCTCAACATCATCTTCGCCTCCATGCAGTCGGCGATCACGCTCGTGTGGGACCGGCAGGTGGGGTTCATGCGTGAGGTGCTGGCCTCGCCGGTCCCGATGAGTGCGGTCGCGGTGGGCAAGCTCGTGGGGGGCGCCACCGTCGCCGCGATGCAGGGGACGATCGTCCTCCTGTTTGCGCCCCTGGCCGGCGTGGCGCTCACCGTGCCGAGGGTGCTCCTGGCCTGGGCGGTGATGTATTCGCTGGGGATCCTCCTGATGTCCATTGGCGTGCTCGTCGCCTCCCGCTTGGCCACGTTCGAAGGGTTCGGGAGCATCTCCAACGGGATCGTGCTGCCGCTGTACTTCCTCTCCGGCGCGGTGTTCCCGCTCCGGGGCATCGTCGGTCTCGGAGGGTTTATGGTCGACCTGCCCGCCTGGCTCCGGGTCCTGATGTACGCGAACCCCGTGACCTACCAGGTTGACCTCCTCCGCGGCGTCCTCCTCGACTTCCGGCAGCTGCCGCTGCCCCTCGATCTCATCGTGGCGGTCGCCCTCCCCGCGGCGGGCACGCTGGCGGCCGTGGAGGCCATGGCCCGGATGCGCCGCGCCGGCTGACGGCGTGGGCCCGGTGGGGCCTCACCGTCCCTCCTCCGCGATCAGGCGCGCCACGGCCGTCACGAGCGCGTCCACGTCGGCCGGGGTATTGTAGCCCTGGATGGACGCGCGGACCAGGCACCGGCCGTTCCACGCCGTGATCGGAGCCTCGATGTTGAACTCCTGCCACAGGCGCGTCCGCGCGCGCTCGGCGTCGGCGAGCGGGACGGGCACGCTCACCATCTGCGCGTACCACCTGGGGGAGTCGGCCGACAGGGGCTCCATGCGGCCCGCGGCCAGCAATCTCGCGCGGGCGGTCCGCGCGACCGCATGGCAGGCCCGCCGCACCGCCGTCCAGTTGTGCCGCCGGAGGAAGTCGATCGCGGCCGGCACCGCCAGGAACGCGGCGATGTCGCGGGTCCCCTGGCGCTGCTGCTCGTCGACGAAGCCGGACGGCCACCCCCAGCTCACGACGAGCGGGGCCAGCAGGGACTGCACCTCGCGGCGGGCGTACAGGAAGCCCGACCCCTTCGGGGCGCACATCCACTTGTGGCAGTTCCCCGCGTAGAAGTCCGCCCCGAGCGTCCCCAGGTTCAAGGGAATGTGGCCGGGGGCGTGCGCGCCGTCGATGACGGTCAGGATGCCCGCCTCGCGGGCCCGGCGCACGAGCGTCTCGACCGGAAAGGTGAGCGCGGTGGGCGACGTGATGTGGCTCAGGAACAGCACGCGGGTCTTCGGGGTGCGCCGTGCCCAGACCGCGTCGACGACCTGCTCGGGCGACTCGAGGGGGAGGGGCAGGCGCGCCTGCACGTAGCGGACGCCCTGGCGCTCGCAGATGAACCGCCACGTCTTGTCGAGCGCGCCGTACTCGTGGTCCGTGGTCAGGATCTCGTCCCCCGGCCCGAGGGCCAGGGAGCGGGCCACGATGTTCAAGCCCGTGGTGGCGTTCGTCACGTAGACGACGTCGCCGGCGTCCACCCCGAGGAACCCCGCGAGCGCCTCCCGCGCCTCCTGCATCAGGTCCTTGAACCGGTAGTGGAGAAACTCGACGGGCTGCCGCTCCAGCTCCAGCTGCCAGCGCTGGTAGACGTCGAACACCGGCCGGGGGCAGGCCCCGAACGACCCGTGGTTGAGGAAGACGACGTCCGGGCGGAGGAGAAACAGCCGGCGCAGCGTCGCCGGGGAAGGCGGTCGTTGACCGGTGGCCACCGTGCGCCCCCGTGTCATCGCTCCCCGGCGGGATCCAGGGCGTCCCGCAGGCCGTCGCCGACGAAGTTCAGGCTGAGGAGCGTCGCCGCCAGCGCCAGGCCGGGCGCGATCACCAGGCGGGGATAGGATTCGATCGAGTCGATCCCCTCGGCGATCATCGTTCCCCAACTCGGCACCGGAGGCTGCACGCCCAGCCCGAGGAAGCTGAGGCCGGCCTCGGCGATGATGAAGCCGGGAATGAGCAGGGTCGCCATGACGATGATCGGGGCGGCGATGTTGGGCAACAAATGGATTCCCATGACGTGGCGATCCACCGCGCCGAGGCTCTTGGCAGCCAGGACGAACTCGCGGTGCCGCAGGGACAGTACCTGCCCGCGGGCGACGCGGGCGACGTCCAACCAGCCGACGAGCGCGAGCGCCATGACGATCGCCGTCACGCCTCCCGTGTCGTGGTTGAGGACCCTGAGCCAGACCAGCGGCCCGTGGCGGATGGTCGGGAGGTAGGCCGTAAAGAACGTCTGGAGCAGGACGACGAGGAGCAGGAACGGGATCGCGAACACGATGTCCACCACGCGCATCAGGAGCAGGTCGAACGTGCCCCCAAAGTACCCGGCCGTGAGCCCGACCGGCACGCCCATCGCGAGCACGAGGGCGGCGGTCGCCACGCCGACGCTCATCGACACCCGGGCGCCGTACATGAGGCGGCTGAGCACGTCGCGGCCGAGCGCGTCCGTGCCCGCCCAGTGGGCGTGGGTGGGGGCGTGGTAGGTCGCAAACAGGTCCTGACGGTCGTACCGGAACGGCGCCGACACGGGGGCGCTGATCGCGGTCAGCCCGACGACCGCGAGCAAGGCCGCCCCGCCCACGGCCATCCGGTGCTTTGCAAACCTCCTGACCGCGCGGCTCCCGGCAGGGCCGGATCGCGGCCCGCGGGACACCCCCGGCCCCGGCCGCGAGGCGTCCAGCGGAGACGATTCACCCATACCGCACCTGGGGATCGAGGACGGCATAGGTGAGATCGACGAGGATGTTCATCGTCACGATCACCACGCCAAAGAGCAGCGCGAGCGCCAGGAGCACCGGGTAATCGCGGCCGGTCGTGGCCGTCACGAAGTACCGGCCGATCCCGGGCACCCGGGTGATCGTCTCGACAAAGAACGATCCGGTGATCACGTCGGCCACGAGGATGCCGGAGACGGTCGCAATCGGCACGAGGGCGTTGCGGAGGGCGTGCCGGATGACGACCCCGCGACCCGAGAGCCCCTTCGCGCGGGCCGTCCGAATGTAGTCCTGCCCCAGGACGTCCAGCAGCGACGCGCGCAGGAACCGGGCCAGCGTCGTCGCCGGGCGGAAGCCGATCGCGACCGCGGGGATGATCACGCGGATGTCCATCACGCCCCCCCACCCGCCGGTGGGGAGCCAGTGCAGGAGGACGGCGAGCACCGTCACGAGGATCGTCGCCAGCACGTAGTTCGGGAGCGAGATCCCCATCACCACCATCCCCATCGCCGCGTAGTCCACGGGGGTGTTGCGGTACACGGCCGCCAGCGTCCCGAGCGGGATCCCCAACGCGATCGCAAACAGCATCGCCACGGTCCCCAACTGGAGGGAGACTGGGAAGAAATCCCCGATGATCTCCGAGACGTCGCGGGAGGTATTCACATACGAGGGGCCGAGCGAACCGTGCAGGGCGTCGCGCAGGTAGAGGAGGTACTGGCTCCAGAGCGGCTCGTTCAAATGGAACTTCAGCCGGATGTTCTCGATCACCTGGGGGGCGAGCGGCTTCTCCGCGTTGTCCCAGGGGCCGCCCGGCGTCGCGTGCACCAGCAGGAACGCCATGGTGTAGACGATGGCCATGGTGGGAAGCGCCAGCAGGAGACGCCGGACGAGGTAGGCCCCCATGGCACGCGCGGGGATCGGTGGGGGCGCTGCGCCGGGGAGCCGGGCAGCGCCCCGCGATCTCAGTGGTCGAGGATCTTCACGCGGCCGAAGGTCCCGTGCCAGGCGGCGGCGGCCGGGGGCAGGCGGAACCCCTGCACCCACGGCTTCACCGCGACGATGACGCCCAGGTGATAGAGGGGGATGGCCGGCAGCTCCGTACTGAGGATCTTCTCGGCCGCCTCGTACATCTGCTTCCGCTTGGCCGGATCCGCCTCGCCGGCCCCCTTGCGGATCAGCGAATCGAACTGGGCGTTGCGCCATCGGGTATGGAAGAAATCCTGGTCGGAGTCGAAGAGGATGTTCGCCCAGTTGGCCGGATCTTCGTAGTCGGACCCCCACCGCTCGATGTAGGCGTCGTACGGCTGTTTGGCCCACGAGTTGAAGGCGGCGTTGAACTCCTTTCGATCCATCCGCTGCAGGGTGATGGTGATCTTCAGGGTATCGCGCCACATCTGCTGCAGGGCCTGCGCGGCCAGATCGTAGGTCACGAGCTTGGGCCACGCCACCTTGACCTCCGGGAACCCCTTGCCGTCCGGGTACCCGGCTTCGGCGAGGAGTTGACGCGCGCGGTCGACCCCGCCGCTCAACGGGGCCGCCTCCAGATATCCGATCGTCCCCGGCGGGGTGATCGTCTGTGCAGGGTCGTAGATCCCGCGCAGGGCCTCGTTCGCCAGGCGGGTGTGGTCGGCCGCCAGGTAGAGCGCCTGGCGGACCTTCACCTTGCTCAGCGGCGAGTTGGTGTTTGTCGTGTCGCAGAACATCATCGCGGTCCCGGACCACCGGTACTTCTGGATCTGCTTGCCGAGGACGGAGTCTTTCTTCACCCGGTCGATGTCCCCCGGCTGGATCTGGTCGGTGACGTCGAGCTCGTTGTTCTCGAACGCCGGCAGGCTCGTGCGGAAGGGGTCATCGGTGAGCGTGAAGACGACCCGCTGGAGGGTGGGCTTGGCGCCCCAGTACCGGGGGTTCGCCACGATCACCATCTCCCGGTCGTGCTCCCATTTCTGGAGCGTGAACATCCCGTTGCCTACGTGATTCCCGGCATCGACCCATTTCTTGCCGTGCTTCTCGATCTGCCAGCGGGGCACCGGCATGTAATTCCAGGTCGAGACCAGCCGGAGGAAATAGGCGGCCGGCTCGGCGAGCGTCACCCGCAGGGTGAGCGCGTCCGCCGCGTGGACAGCGACGGTATCGCGGTTCTTCGTCGTTCCCTTGTTGAAGTCGAGCGCGCCCTTGATGGGGTAGAACGCGGAGGCGTAATCGCTCGCGGTCTCCGGGTCGGCGACGCGCTTCCACGCGTACTCGTAATCCGCCGCGGTGACGGGGTGCCCATCCGACCACTGCATCCCGGGCCTGAGGTGGAAGGTGTAGGTGAGCTCGTCCTTGGAGACCTCCCACGACTTGGCGGCCAACGGCACGACGCGTCCGGCGTCGTCGAAGGTGATCAGGGGATCGAACAGCGCCATCCCGGCGAGGATCTCCGGCCGGGACTCCATGGTGGCCGGGTCGAAATGGAGCGGCTCGAAATCCGGGTAGCGAAGGACCTGCTTCGCCGGAGGCGCCAGGGCCGCGGCGGCGGGCTGTTGCTCGGCCAGGATGGCGCCGGCGGTCGCCGCGCCGCCGATGAGGGCGCTCAACTTGACGAACTGGCGGCGGGTGATCAGACCTCGCTCATAATAGGACCCCCACGGGAACCTGATACGCTCGTCGGACATCGGCATCCCCCCTCGTCCTCGGCAGGCATGTGTCGCCGCCCGTTCGGCGGGCGAAAATGAATCTCCTGCCCCTTCGGCGCGGTGCCCGCCGCGTCCGCCCTGTTACAGGTAGCGCTTCGGAATCTCCGCCCCGGCCACGTAGTTCAGCTTTCCGAGCCGGCACATCTGGTAGACGTTGATCCGGAAATCCGGACACGTGCTGACCAGACAGTAGGCGCTCGTGGGCGTGAACTCGTGCTCCGTGATCAGCCAGTCCATGAGGTTCACCGTGGCCGTCTCCACCGCTACCTCGAGCGGCCGATACGCATACACGGACACGATCGACGCCGGCTTGTCGATCCGCATCCACGGCACCTGCCTGCCCTTGATCACGTCCAACCGCAGCCGGACCGTGGCCTTCGTCTCGGCGGCCGTGCTGGTGAACTCGGTGTCGCCCTGGCTGGCATGGACGTCGCCGAGGTAGAAGAGCCCGCCGGGGTGGAAGATCGGCAGGTAGATCTGGTGCCCGGGCGCGACGTCGCGGATGTCCAGGTTGCCGCCCCATTCCCCCTGGCCGTCCGCGCTGGTCGTCACCTCGCGATCCGGCGCGACTCCGAGCGTGCCGACAAACGGGGTCAACGGCCACGCGATTCGCTCGTCGAAGTGGAGGAGGCCGTCCCGGAGGGTCCCGCTGGGGCCGGGGGTGTGGCTGAAGATTCGTGTCGTATAGGCGCTCGACAACTCGGGCCAGCGGGCGGACTCTCCGAGCGGACCCCGTCGGGGGCCAATCGCGATCCAGGAGTAGGTGTCCACCAGGATCTCGTCGATCGTAACCACCAGGGTGTCGCCCCGCCCGGCTCCCTCGAGCCACACCGGGCCTCCGATCGGGTTGGCCAGCGGCGGGATCCGGTCGAAGCCGGGCCGGCGCGCGGGAAGGGCCTTGTCGTCTTCCGACCTGAAATAGCCGGTGCTGGCATCGTAGGTTTCGATCTCGAAGCGCTCGCCGGGCTTCACCCGCAGCAGCGGCTCATCCGTCC
>VBAO01000421.1 GCA_005883865.1 Candidatus Segetimicrobium genomatis | reverse complement strand
GACTGGGACGCCGAGGGTCCCCGCCTTGTCCCGGTTCACCCCGACGTTGAACTGGGGGACCGATGTGGTGAACCCCGTCGAGAGGGCGGTCACTTCCCTGCGGGCGCCGGCGGCGGCGATGACCGCCTGCGCGGCCCCGACTAACGCGCCCGGCTGCCCCGTGCCGTTCCGGTCCTCCACCATAAATTGGAAGCCGTTGACGTTCCCCACGCCGGGAAGCGCCGGCAGGGGAAATGCGAAGCCGATGGCCTCGGGGTAGCGGTAAAACTCGAAATTGGCGCGCTGCAGGATCGCAAACAGCTGCGTCTCCGGGGACCGCCGCTGGTCCCACGGGGTCAAGATGACGAACATGGCGAACGCGTTGGAACTGACCGAACCGGTTAAGAGATCAAACCCCCCGGCCGTCCCCACCGTTTGAACGCCGGGGAGGTGGAGGAGAAACTGCGTGGCTTTGGCGGCGACCGCCTGCGCGCGTTCCTGCGACGCGCCGTCGGGGAGCCGGAACGCCGACACGAAGAAGCCCTGATCCTCGAGGGGCACAAAGGTCGACGGCAGGGATCTCAGGAGTTGGAAGGCGATCACCCCGATCACCGCCAGGGCGCCCATCATGAGCCAGCGTCCCCGGATCGCGCGCCGCACGCCCCGGATGTACGCGTCGGTGGCCCGCGCGAACGCGGTGTTGAAGCCCGTGAGCAGGCGGGCCAGGGGGCCGCGCGGGGCGCTCTGGGACGACAGCAACAGGGCGCACAGGGCCGGCGTGAGCGTGAGCGCGACAAAAGCCGAGATGGTGACGGAGGCGGCCAGCGTCAACGCGAACTGACGGTAGAGCTGCCCGCTGATGCCCCCGATGAACGCGGTCGGGAGGAAGACGGCGTCCAGGGCCAGGGCGATCGCGATCACGGGGCCCGACACCTGGCGCATCGCCGCCTCCGCGGCGGCCACGGGGCCGAGGCCGTCCTCGATGTGGCGTTCGACCGCCTCGACCACGACGATGGCATCGTCCACCACGAGGCCGATCGCCAGGAGCAACGCGAACATGGTCAGGATGTTGATGGTGAACCCGAGCGCATTGAACGCGGCAAAGGCGCCGATGAGGGAGACGGGAATCGCGAGCATGGGGATCAGGGTGGCCCGCGCCTTGCCCAGGAAGACGAAGACGACCAGGAGGACCAGCAGAAACGCCAGCCCCAGGGTTCTGGTCACGTCGTTGAGCGCGGCGGTCACAAAGAGCGAGGTGTCAAAGACGACGTCGTAGGTGAGGCCCGGCGGAAAGGACTGGGCCAGACCGCTCATGGTCGCACGGACGGCCTGGGACGCCCGAAGCGCGTTGGACCCCGGGCTCTGGAGCAGAATGATGAACGCGGCGACGTGGCCGTTCCGAGCGCCGTACGTGCCGTAGTCCTGTGCGCCGACCTCTGAGCGCGCGACGTCCTGGAGACGGACGACGCTCCCGTCCGGGAGTGTCTTCACGACGATCCGATTGAACTGGCTCGGATTGTTGAGCTGCCCCTGGGCGTTGACCGTGTACTGAAACTGCGTGCCGGGTGGAGTCGGGGGCTGCCCCAGGCTTCCCGTCGGAGAGACCACGTTCTGCGTCTGGATGGCGGAGCCGACATCCCCCGCCGTCAATCCGAGCGCCGCCAGCGCGTCCGGCCGGAGCCAGGTCCGTATCGCATAACTTTGCCGGGGAAAGATGAAATAATCGCCGATGCCGGGGACGCGCAGCAGGGGGTCGAGCACGTGAATCAACGCGTAATTGCTGAGGAAAATAGAATCGTAACTGTCCTGCGGGGAGTGGAGCGCGATGCCCATCAAGAAGTTGGGGGACGCTTTGCGCACTGCGATTCCGAAGTTATTCACGGCGGCCGGGAGGTTGCCGGCGGCCTGGCTCACCCGGTTTTGGACGGCGACCGCATCGATGTCCGGGTCGGTGCCCAGCTGGAACGTGACGGTCAGCGCATACTGTCCGTCGGACGTTTCACGGCCTCTTCGATCGGCACGGCGACATTTTGCGCCACGACCTCGGCGTTCGCCCCGATGTAGGCCGTCGAGACGGTGACCGTGGGCGGGCTGATACTCGGGTATTGCTCACGCGGCAGCCCGACGTACGAGAGGGCGCCGATGAGCACAATCAGGACAGAGATCGCCATCGCAAAGTTCGGGCGGTGGATGAAGAACTGGCTGAGCACGATTCGCGCCTCGCTACCCGGTCTGGCCGGTTGCCGGGAGCGCGGGGGCGGGCGCCAGCGTCGGCGTGACCCGCATGCCGGGCCGCACCTTCTGCACCCCCTGCACGATCACCCGCTCGCCGGCCTGCAGGCCGCTCAGGACGATAAAGAAGGGGCCGTACGTCCCGCCGTCCGTGATGGTCCGTAACGAGACCGAGTCGTCCGGTCCGACAACGAACACCATCTTGGCGCCCTGCACTTCCTGGACCGCGGCCTGGGGGACCAGCACGGTGTTCGGCCGGTCTTCCAGCATCGCGCGCACCTGCGCGTACATCCCCGGCCGTAGGAGCCGCTCAGGATTCCGGAAGAGCGCCTGCACGAGAATCGTCCCCGTCTGCGGATCGACGGCGCGGTTGAGCGTACGAAACGTGCCGGTGTGAGGGTAGTTGCTGCCGTCCGCCAGCACCAGCTGGAACGACGGGATGTTCAGGGGGGTCACGCCGGCCTTCGCGGCCGCGGCGGCCGCGCGCTTCACCAGTCCGAGGAACGTGACCTCGCTGAGAGGGAACTGCGCGACGATCGGGTCGACCGAGGACATGGTGGCAAGCGGCATATTCACCGAGACCAGGTTGCCCTGATCGACGTTCAGCAGGCCGACCTGGCCATCGATCGGCGCGCGCACGGTCGTGTAGACCAGGTTGAGCTGGGCCTGGGTGACGGAGGCCTGGGCCTGCTGGACGCCGGCGCGGGCCTGCTCGATCCCGATCTGCTGCGACAGGGCGGCATTCTTGACCACGGCTTCCTGGGCCACCACGTTGGCCGCGGCGGCTTCCGCCGTCGCCGTATCGTTGTCCAGCTGCTGCTGCGCCACGGCCCCCTGCGCCAGCAGGTAGTGGTCCCGTTCGACCTGCTGGCGGGTGTTCACCAGGGTCGCCTTGAGGGCGGCCAGCTGCGCTTCGGCCTGAAGGAGCTGGACCTGCTCGAGCGCCTGCTTGAGCGCGGCCTGCGCTGCGGCGAGTTGGGCCTGGGCGGCCTGGAGCGCGGCGAGGAACGGCCGCTGGTCGATCACGAAGAGCAGCTGCCCCTGCCTGACCTCGGTGCCCTGCTTGAAGAGCACCTGATCGAGGGTGCCTGCGAC
>VBAO01000245.1 GCA_005883865.1 Candidatus Segetimicrobium genomatis | reverse complement strand
GGTCTCCACCGCCACCTCGGCCATCCGGATGTCCGCGAGTCCGCTGATGTCGTTGATCATCACGGCTCCGGCCCCGACGGCGCGGCTGGCCACCTCGGGTTTGTGCGTGTCCACGCTCACGGGCACCGGGAGCCGGTCCGCCAGGGCTTCGATCAGCGGCACCACCCGCCGGATCTCCTCCTCCGGGTCCACCGCGGGGCCGGGTCGCGCCGTCTCCCCCCCCACTTCGATCAGGCCGGCGCCCTCGGCGACCATCTCATCCGCGCGAGCCAGGGCGGCGGGGAGGCCATAGTACCGGCCCCGATCGTAGAAGGAGTCGGGCGTGGCGTTCAGGATCCCGACGATCAGGGGCTCCCGGAGATCCAGCGTCCGCCCCCGCACCTCGAGGAATTGGGGCGGCTGCCGGAAGCGGGCAAGCGCTGCGGCCGCCGCCTCGCCGACCGGGCCGCTCACGCTGCCGTTGAAGCCGGCAAACCGGGATGCCGGTCCCTGGAGAATCGGATCTCCGTCATGCCAGCGGACCCACAGCCCCAGGGCGTGCGAGGCCTGGGCCACTTCCTGCGCGCCTTCGGCGGACAGCCCGGTCACACGGACCCCGTAGACTCCCTCCGCTTCCCCGCCGGGCGGGGCGGGCCACGTGACGACCCGCGCGCGGATCACGCCGGGTGATCCTGCAAGTACTGGTGGATGCGCCCGGCCACCTTTGGACCGACGCCCTCCACCGCCGCGATCTGTTCGACGCCCGCGGCCCGGATGGTCCGCACCGACCCGAAGTGACGGATGAGGGCCCGCTTCCGCCGCTCCCCGACCCCGGGAATCTCGTCGAGCGCGGAGAAGACGATCCGCCGCTCCCTGAGCTTCTGGTGGTAGGCGTTGGCGAACCGGTGGGCTTCGTCGCGAAGCCGCTGCAGCAACTGCAGCGCCTGCGACTCGCGTAGATCAGTTCCTGCTGCTTGGCGAGCGCGATGGCCGGGATCGCGTGATTGTACTCGAACAGCACCTCGAGCGCCGCCCCGAGCTGCCCCCGCCCCCCGTCGAGCACGATGAGGTCGGGCAGCGCCGCCCACTTGACGGGGATCGGCTCGTCGCGGTCCAACCGCTCCTGCTCCTTGCGGGCCTGCGCGAACCGCCGGCGGAGGACTTCCTGCATCATCGCCGTGTCGTCCGGTCCCTCGGTATACTTCATGCGAAACCGGCGGTAGTCGCGCTTCTTGACCCGGCCCCCCTCGGCCACCACCAGGGAGGCCACCGATTCCCCTCCCTGGAAGTTGCTGATGTCGTAGCACTCGATCCGCACCGGGGGCGCGTCGAGGTGGAGCAGGTCCTGCAGCTCCCGGACCCCCGGCCCGGCGGCATCGCCGATGCGGGCCCGCTCCTCGGCCAGGTGGAGCGCGGCGTTCTCCCGGGCCATCGCGACCAGCCGGACGCGCTCGCCGCGTTGGGGCGTGACCAGCTCGACCCGCCCGCCCCGGCGCTCCGTGAGCCACCACTCGATCACCTCGCGCTCCGGCACCGGCTCGGGCAGGAGGATCTGCGGCGGCACCGAGGTCGCGGTCTCGTAGAACTGGGACAGGAAGGCGCCGAGCGACTCGGCCCCCGCCGCCCCCCGGGTCCCGCGCAGCAGGAAGTGCTCCTGGCCGATGACGCGGCCGCCCCTGACGAAGAAGATCTGCACGCAGCCCAGGTCGCCGTCCTGGGCGACCGCGAGGATGTCGCGATCTTCCCCGGCCTTGGAGACGATGCGCTGCTTCTCCCCGAGGGCCTCCAGCCCCCGGATCTGGTCGCGGAGCTGCGCCGCGCGCTCGAAGTTCATCGCGGCGGACGCGGCCTGCATCTCATTCTCGAGATCGTGGACCAGATCGTCCTGCTTGCCCTCGAGGAACGCGGCGGCCTGCCGGACCTGCTCGGCGTACTGGTCCTTGGTCGCGCCCCAGGCGACGCACGGCGCGCTGCACTGGCCGATGTAGTAGTCGAGGCACGGCCGCGGCAGATCCCCGGCGATCTCCAGGTTGCAGGTGCGGAGCTTGAACTGCCGCCGGAGCAGCCGGATCGTCCGGCCGACGAGCTTCGGCTCGTGGTAGGGGTACGGGCCGAAGTACTTGGCCCCGTCGCGGACGACCTTGCGGGTCATCACGATCTTCGGGAACGGATCGCTGGTGAGCTTCAGGTACGGGTAGGCCTTGTCGTCGGCCAGGCGGACGTTGTACCAGGGGTGGTGGCGCTTGATGAGGGTCGCTTCCAGGATCAGCGCCTCGACCTCGTTGGCCACCACGACGGTCTCGACGTCCCGGATCTTCGAGATCAGGTGGAGGATCCGGGGGCTGTCGGTGTGCCCGGGCTGAAAGTACTGCCGGACGCGGGCGCGCAGGGACGCGGCCTTGCCGACATAGAGCACGCGCCCGGCCCGATCCTTCATGAGGTACACGCCGGGCTGGTCCGGGAGCGTCCCGAGCTTCTCGGAGAGGTCGGCCGGCACCGCGGCCTCCGGGGCGGCGGCCGGGAGCGACTGGTCGTCCTGCGTCGTGTGCGCCGTCATCGCACCTCCATTATAACGGAGGCGCGGTGGCGCACGGCCGCGCGCGGTCGCTACTGGGGTGGACGGAGCGCCTCCACCGCCTGCCGGCCCGCCCCGAGGAGCAGCCGGACGTCCGAGGCGTACATCAAGAGCCGCATCCCGAGATCGCGCCCCTGCTGAACGACCTTGATGTCAGACGGGTGGATGCCGGCCGCCCGGCCGTGGCGGTTGGCGGCGGCGACCACCTGCCTGTAGGCTTCCACCATCGTGGGGTGCAGCATCTGGCCGGGCACGCCGAGCGAGATGCTCAGGTCGGTGGGGCCGATCAAGAGGACATCGATCTCCGGCACCGCGGCGATCTCGTCCAGGTGGTCGAGGCAGCGGCGGCTCTCCACCTGCGCCATGATCATCGTCTCCGCGTTGGACCACGCGATCGCGTCGGCGACCGAGGTGCCGCGGTAGTCGGTCACCGCGCTCCTGAGGCCGAACCCGCGCTCGCCCACGGGCGGGTACTTGACGCAGCGCACGATCTCCCGGGCATCGGCCGCCGTCTCCACATGCGGCACCATGACGCCGAGGGCCCCGGCGTCGAGCGCGCGGGCGATAAACGGGTAGCCGATGTCGGGGACCCGCACCAGCGGGGCGATGCCCGCGCTGCGCGCCCCGCGGCTGATGCGCTGGAGGCTTTCCACGTCCGCCGAGCCGTGCTCGGTGTCGATCACCAGGAAGTCGAACCCGGCCGCCGCGAGGACGTAGGCCACCTCCTCGGTCCACATCTCCGACACCATCGTGCCGACCGCGGCGCCGCCCTCGCGCAGCCGGGCCTTGGCGGTGTTCTTGGTCATCGTCCGCTCCTCCCTACGGCCGCGGGGTCGGGTGGGCGGCGGGGAGCCGACACCCGGCCTGCTTGCGCACCCCGGGGTTGGCCAGATACGTCGGCCACTCGCCCCGGAGGTACTGCACGATCTGCCGGTTGACCTTGCGGGCCAGGTCGTCCATCGCCTCGACGGTGGAGGAGGCGTAGTGCGGGGTCAGCACCACGGTGTCCATCTGGAACAGCGGGTGATCCCTGGCCGGCGGTTCGGTCCCCAGGACGTCCAACCCGGCGCCCCCCAGCCGGCCCGACCGCAGGGCGGCGACGAGGGCGTCTTCGTCGACGACCTTCCCCCTCGACGTGTTGATGAGGATCGCTCCCGGCTTCATCGCGGCGAACGCCGCCCGGCCGATCATCCCGCGGGTCTCCTCGGTGAGCGGGGTGTGGAGCGAGATGATATCGCTCTGCGCCAGGAGGGTCTCGAGCGCGGCCTTGTCGACCCCCAGGGCGGCCATCGCCGGCCCGTCGACGTACGGATCGCACGCGACCACGCGGAGGCCGAACGCCCGCGCGCGCTCGGCCACCATCCGGGCGATGTGCCCGAAGCCCACGAGCCCCAGCACGAGGCCCCGGAGGCGGCGCATCGGGAGGAGGGCGCTCGGGGCCCACTCGCCGCTCCGGACATGGCGGTCGGCGACCCGCACCTTCCGCGCCACGGCCAGGAGCAGCGTCATCGCGGTGTCCGCGACCTCGTCATAGCAGAAGTCCGGGACGTGCGCGACGCACACCCCGTGGCGGGTCGCGCTCGGGATGTCCACCGTGTCGAGGCCGATCCCGGTGCGGACCAGACCGACGAGCCGGGGAGCCCCCGCAAGGAGCGGTTCCCGGATCTGGGCCTGGGAGACCACGAGCACGTAGGCATCGCGCGCGGCGGCGATCCGCCCGGCCTCGTCCCGGCACGCCACGTTCCGGACGATGCCGCCGGCGCCGCCGATCTCTCGCTCGTCCAGCGGGAACCGCGGCCCCGCCTCGCCTTCGGTCCACAGGACGATCCGCGACTGCGCCATCGTTCGCCTCTCCCCCGCCGGCCTATCGCGCCCGGCCGCGCCGCGCCACGGACTGCCCCGCGAGCCCGTTCCCGTTCCGAACCCGCCCCGGGCGGGGCATGGGAGGCTCGCCGGCCGGCAGGCTGCGGCCCCGCGCGGGCACGAGGCGCGTCTCCCGGGCCGCCGGCCCCGCGTTCCGCTTTGCCCCTGCCCGGCGGAGGACCGGGCGGAGAAACTGGCCGGTGTAGGAGGCCGGGACCTGGGTCACCGCCTCCGGCGTGCCCTCCGCGACCACCTCGCCCCCGAGTTCGCCCCCTTCCGGGCCGAGGTCGATGATCCAGTCGGCGGTCTTGATGACATCGAGGTTGTGCTCGATCACCACGACCGTGTTCCCGGCGTCGACCAGGCGGTGGAGGACGTCGAGCAATTTCGCGACGTCGGCGAAGTGGAGCCCCACGGTCGGCTCATCCAGAATGTACACGGTGCGTCCCGTGTCACGCCGGCTCAGCTCGGTGCTGAGCTTCACCCGCTGGGCCTCGCCGCCCGAGAGGGTGGTCGCCGACTGGCCCAGCCGGATGTAGCCCAACCCGACGTCGGCCAGCGTCCGCAGCTTCCGCCGGATCCGCGGGATCGCCTCGAAGAAGGCCTGCGCCTCGTCAACGGTCATGTCGAGGACATCCGCGATCGACTTGCCCTTGTAGTGGACCTCGAGCGTCTCGCGATTGTACCGCTTCCCCTTGCAGACGTCGCACGGCACGTACACGTCCGGGAGAAAGTGCATCTCGATCCGGACGATGCCGTCGCCCTCGCACGCCTCGCACCGTCCTCCGCGGACGTTGAACGAGAATCGCCCCGGGGCGAAGCCCCGCATCCGGGCGTCCGGGGTCTGGGCGAACAACTCGCGGATGAGGTCGAAGGTCTTGGTGTAGGTGGCCGGATTGCTCCGCGGGGTCCGCCCGATCGGCGACTGGTCGATGTTGATCACCTTGTCGATGCCGGCGAGCCCCTCGATCCGATCGTGCGCGCCCGGCCGGGTGCGCGACCCGTGGAGGTGGTGCGCCAGCGCGCGGAAGAGGATGTCGTCGACCAGGGTGGACTTCCCCGACCCGGAGACCCCGGTGACGCAGACGAACATCCCGAGCGGGATCCTGACGTCGATCCGCTTGAGGTTGTGCTCGCGGGCGCCGCGGACGGTGAGCGCCTGGCCCGTCCCCGACCGCCGGTGCGGGGGCACGGGGATCGCGCGCTTGCCGGAGAGATATTGCCCGGTGATCGACTCCGGAGCCGCCAGGATGCGCTCGAGGGGTCCCGCGGCCACGACGTGCCCGCCGTCCGCCCCCGCGCCCGGGCCGATGTCCACCACCCAGTCGGCCGACCGGATCGTTTCCTCGTCGTGCTCGACGACGAGGATCGAGTTCCCCAGATCCCGCAGGCGCAGCAGCGTGTCGATCAGCCTTCGGTTGTCCCGCTGGTGCAGGCCGACGCTGGGCTCGTCGAGCACGTACAGCACACCCATCAGCCCGGACCCGATCTGGGTCGCGAGCCGGATCCGCTGCGCCTCGCCGCCCGACAGGGTGTTGGCGGTCCGGTCGAGGGTGAGGTAGTCCAGGCCGACGTTGACGAGGAAGCCGAGCCGGGCGCCGATCTCCTTGAGCACCTGGTGCGCGATCAACCGCTCCCGTTCGGTCAGGGTGAGGGTGGTGAAGAAGTGCTGCGCCCCCCGCACTGTGAGGGCGCACGCCTCCGCGATCGATCGGCCGCCGACCGTGACCGCCAGGCTCTCCTTCTTGAGCCGGGTCCCCCCGCAGTCCGGGCACGGCGCGGTCGTCATGTACTGCTCGATCTCCTCCTTCATATACTCGGAGTCGGTCTCCTGGTACCGGCGCTCCAGGAAGGGGATCACCCCTTCGAACTGCGTGTCGTACTGGCGGAACGCGCCCCACCGGTTATGGTACTTGACCCGGATCTCCTGATCAGACCCCCGCAGCAGCACCCGGACGAACTCGCGTGGCAGGCGGCGCACCGGGGTGTGCATGTCGACCCCGTGGGCGTCCGCCAGCGCCCGGAGGAGCTCCTGGTAGTACTCGCTGGTGGAACTGGCCCAGGGCAGCACCGCGCCGTCGAGCAGCGAGAGGCTCGGATTCAACACCAGATCCGGGTCGATCTCCTGCTTGAACCCGAGCCCGGTGCAGGTCGGGCAGGCGCCGTACGGGGCGTTGAACGAGAAGTTCCGCGGCTCGATCTCCGGCAGGCTGACCCCGTGATCGGGGCAGGCGAAGTTCCGGCTGAACGTCAGCTCCTCGCTGCGCTCTCCGTCCGCGACCGAGATGCCGACGATGCCCTGGCCGAGCTTGAGCGCCGTCTCCACCGAGTCGTTCAGCCGGCCGCGGATCTCCGGCTTGACCACCAGACGGTCGACGACGACCTCGATCTGGTGCTTCCGGTTCTTGTCGAGGGCGATCTGCTCGGTGAGCTCGTAGAGGGCCCCGTCCACGCGCACCCGCGCGAACCCCTGCCGCCGGAGGTCGTCGAAGAGCTGGCGGTACTCGCCCTTGCGGCCGCGCACGATCGGGCCGAGCACCAGGATCTTCGTGCCCTCGGGAGACGCCAGGACCTGGTCCACGATCTGCTCCGGGGTCTGCCGGCTGATCGGCTTCCCGCACTTCGGGCAGTGGGGCATGCCGATCCGGGCGTAGAGCAACCGGAGGTAGTCGTAGACCTCCGTGACCGTCCCGACCGTCGACCGGGGGTTGCGGGGGGCGCCCTTCTGATCGATCGAGACCGCCGGGCTCAGCCCCTCGATGTGGTCGACATCGGGCTTCTCCATCAGCCCGAGGAACTGCCGGGCGTAGGCCGACAGGGACTCCACGTACTTGCGCTGGCCTTCCGCGTAGATCGTGTCGAAGGCCAGCGAGGATTTCCCCGAGCCGGAGATCCCCGTCAGGACCGCGAGCCGGTCCCGGGGGATCTCGACGGTGATGTTCTTGAGGTTGTGTTCGCGCGCGCCGCGCACGACGATCCGATCGAGCGGCATCCTGGACTCCCGAAACGGTGCTGTGGCCTGCCTTATTCCTTGGGCCCCTGCGGCGGGGCCCCCCGCCCCCCCGGTCCCGCCCGGGACACGCGGTCCCGGGCGGCACGCCGCCCGCCGGCGCCCCGGCCCCCGTTCCGCCGGCCGCGGCCGGGCGCGAAGAAGGGCTCACCCAGTCCCTTGCGGAGCTCGCGGATCTGGTCCCGCAGGGCCGCGGCTTTCTCGAACTGCAATTCGCCGGCGGCCTTGCGCATCTCCCGCTCGAGCGCCTCGATCGTCTTCTCGAGCTCGCCGGGGCTCAGCATGAGGAGCCGGGCGATATCCCAGGGGACCGACGCGTGCTGCTGTTCGGCGAGGCCGATGAGTTCGTCCGCGGTGAGCACGGTCCCTTCCCGCGGCTCGTATGCGGCGCCCTCTTCGGCCACCGCTTCGAGGTCGATGAAGTCGCGGATCGGCTTGACGATCGTCTGGGGGGTGATCCCGTGCGCCTCGTTGTACGCCGTCTGGATCGTGCGCCGGCGGTCGGTCTCCTCGATCGCCTTGCGCATCGACTCGGTGACCTCGTCGGCGTACAGGACGACCCGCCCCGCAACGTTGCGCGCGGCGCGCCCCATCGTCTGGACCAGGCTGGTCTCCGACCGGAGATAGCCTTCCTTGTCCGCGTCCAGGATCGCCACCAGCGACACCTCGGGCAGGTCCAGCCCCTCGCGGAGGAGGTTGATGCCGACGAGGACGTCGTAGGTCCCGAGCCGCAGGTCCTTGAGGATCTGCACCCGCTGGAGGGTCTCGATCTCCGAGTGCAGGTAGTGCACCCTGAGGCCGAGCTCCTGGAGGTAGTCGGTGAGGTCCTCGGCCATCCGTTTCGTCAGCGTCGTGACCAGGGTCCGCTCGCCCTTGGCCACCTGCGCCTTGATCTCCCCGATGAGGTCGTCCACCTGCCCGCGGGCGGGCCGCACTTCCACGTGGGGGTCGACCAGCCCGGTCGGCCGGACGATCTGCTCCACCACCTGCGCGCTCACGCCGAGCTCGTACGGCCCCGGGGTCGCGGAGACGAACACGATCTGGGGCACGAGCGCGTCGAACTCGTCGAACGTGAGCGGACGGTTGTCGTACGCCGACGGGAGCCGAAACCCGAAGTCCACGAGATTCTTCTTGCGCGCCCGGTCCCCCTCGTGCATCCCCCGCACCTGGGGCACGGTGACGTGCGACTCGTCGATGAACACGACGAAGTCCGACGGGAAGTAGTCGAGCAGCGTGAACGGATGCGTACCGGCGGCGCGGCCCTCGAGAATCCGCGAGTAGTTCTCGATCCCGTTGCAGAAGCCGAGCTCCTTCAGCATTTCGAGGTCGTACTCGGTGCGCTGCTTGATGCGGTGCGCCTCGAGCAGCTTGCCGTGGTCCTTGAACCACTGGACGCGCTCCCGCAGCTCCTCCTCGATCCGCCCGAGCGCCGCGTCCATTTTGGCGTCCGTCGTCACCCAGTGCTTGGCCGGCCAGATCGCCACCGCCGGCTTCTCGCCGAGGACCTCGCCGGTCAGCGGGTTCATCTCGAGGATCCGCTCCACCTGGTCGCCGAAGAGCTCAATCCGGACCGCCCGATCCTCGTAGGCGGGGAAGACCTCGACGACGTCCCCCCGCACCCGGAACCGGCCCCGGGCGAAGTCGATGTCGTTCCGCTCGTACTGGACGTCCACGAGCCGGCGGAGGATCTCGTCGCGCGACCGGGCCTCGCCGGTTTTGACGAAGAGCATGACGTCCTGGTAGTCCTCGGGCGAGCCCAAGCCGTAGATGCACGAGACCGACGCGACGACGATGACGTCCTTGCGGGTGAACAGCGACGTCGTCGTCGCGAGGCGCAGGCGCGCGATGTCGTCGTTCCTCGAGCTGTCCTTCTCGATGTAGAGGTCGGCCTGCGGGACGTACGCCTCTGGCTGGTAGTAGTCGTAGTACGAGACGAAGTACTCGACGGCGTTGTGCGGGAAGAACTCCCGGAACTCGTTGCAGAGCTGCGCCGCGAGCGTCTTGTTGTGGGCGATCACGAGCGCCGGCCGTCCGACCTTCTCGATCGTCCACGCCATCGTCGCCGTCTTGCCGGTGCCGGTGGCGCCGACGAGCGTCTGGTAGCGCTCATTGGCGAGGAGCCCGTCCGCGAGCTCGCCGATCGCTTTCGGCTGGTCTCCCGTGGGGCGATAGGCGGAGGTCGTGCGCAGTTCGGCCACGGCCAAAGGGTACGTGTGCCCTTCTAGTACCCGAGCTGTGACGCGTACGCGCGGCGGTAGATCTTCTTCAGCCGCTCTACCTTCGAAACGTAGTCGCGGGTCTCGCGGAACTGGATCCCCACGTGCTCGCTCTGCCAGTGGTCGACGTTCTCCTCGCCGGCGTTGTAGGCGGCAAGCGCGAGCCGCTCGTTGTCGTGGTAGTGGTCGAGCAGGCGCCGGAGGTACCAGGCTCCGTAGCGGACGTTGATCCCTTCGCCGTTGCGGGCAGGAGCTGCATGAGCCCGATCGCTCCTGCGCTGGACTTCGCGTCGGCCCGGAACTTCGACTCCTGCTCGATCACCGCGGCGAGGAGCGCAGGGTTGATGTCGTAGTTCGCGGAGTGTGCGCGCACGATGCTCGTGTAACGAAGCGGGTACCAGAGCCGCGCGTACCACGGCGGCTCCGTGTGCTGCAGATAGAGGAACACGCCGAGTGCCGCGAAGACGACGACGGCCAGGGCGATCCAGCGCTTCAGGACGACCGACGTAGGTCCTCCAGCACTCTCGTGACGAAGGCGTCGAGGTCCTCGAGCGAGCCGTCGTTGACATAGTGAAAGTCCGCCCGCCTCACCTTCTCCTCTTCGGGCACGAGCCGTTCCTCCCTCTCGGCCACGGCACCACGCCGCGACTCCCTCAGCTCGGACGGTGCAGTCACGACGACGACGCGGTCGAAACGCTCCTCGCCGCCGGTCTCGTAGAGGAGTGGGATCTCGGCGACCGCCACCTCGGTCGTCTGCTCCGCGAGCCATTCGTCGG
>VBAO01000420.1 GCA_005883865.1 Candidatus Segetimicrobium genomatis | reverse complement strand
GGTCGACACCATGCCGACATCGAGCTGATGGCTGCCCATGAAATGCATGATGCCGAGCGGGAGCGTGCGCTTGGCGTCCTCGGTCAGCAGCACCACGGCATAGAGAAACTCGTTCCACAGGATGATGAAGTTGAGCGTCACCGTCGTGAAGATCGCGGGCAGGCCGATCGGCGCCGCGATGCGCCAGAAGATCTCGAAGTCCGAATACCCGTCCACCCGCGCGGCTTCGAAGAGGTCCTGCGGGATCTGCGCGAAAAAGCCCTCCAGGATGTAGACGGTCATGCCGAGATGACTCGCGACGTAGACGATGATGAGTCCGGTGAGGGTGTTGTAGAGCCGGTAATCGAGCAGGACCTGGAACAGCGAGAGGATGAGCAGCTGGGGCGGCAGGAGCATCCCGGACAAGATCGCCAGGCGCACGAGCCGGTCGGCGCGAAACCGGTACCGCGCCAGACAGTGCGCCGCCATCGACCCGATCACGGTCAGGAGCGCCACGGCGGTCACGACCACGACCGCGCTATTCCAGAAATAGGTGTGATAATTCGAGTTCGCCCAGGCGTCGGCAAATTTCTCCCAGTGGAGATGGACCGGGAGCGCGTACGGGCTGTCGAAGATCTCGGGGGTGGTGCGCAGCGACATCATCGCGGCCCACAAAAACGGACCGCCGGTGATCGCGGTGTACAGTACAAGGACCACGAGCAGTGGGGTCCGCCGCAGGTGCTCGAGCCAGAAGGCCATCCGCGATCCCCCGCCCCGTCTAGAACTCGAGTCGATCGCGCGGGCGCAGCAGCCGGGTCATCATCACGACAAAGGCGATGATGATCCCGAACCACAGGACGGCGATCGCGGAGGGGTAGCCGAGATCGAAGGTGTTCCAGTCGAACGCCCGCTTGTAGACGTAGGTGGACACCGTTTCCGTCGACCAGAGGGGACCGCCCCCGGTCATGACCCACACGAGGTCGAAGATCATCATCTTGCCGATGAAGGACAAGACCAGCAGGTTGACGATGGTCGGCCGCAGCATCGGGACGATGATGTGGACGAGCTTGGCCACCCCGCTGCAATTGTCGAGCTCGGCTGCGCCGAGCACCTCGCCCGGCAGCGCGTACAGCGCCGCCAGAAAGATGATCATGTTGAACCCCAGCCATTTCCAGATATGGGTCACGAGCACGGAGGCGAGCGCCGTCGAGGGGTCCCCCAGCCACGATCGCGTCAGGGCGCCGAGATGCAGCCATCGCAGCACGAGGTTCGCGAAGCCCCAGTCGAAATCGTAGATCCAGACCCAGATGATGCCCACCACGACGTAGGACATCAGGACGGGGGTAAACCATACGACGCGCAAGAATTTGGCGAAGGGGGGTCGCGAAAAAAGGCTGAGGGCGAGCAGCAATCCGCCCACCACGTCCGCGGTCGTGCCGGCGATCGCGAAGATCGCCGTGTTGCCGACCGCCTTCCAGAACACCGGATCGACGCGCACCAACTCCGCAAAGTTGCGCAGGCCGACGTATTCCAGCACTCCGTGGGGCCGGACGGTGTGGACGCTGTTATAAAATGTCCGCAGCACCGGGTAGACGGTGAAGCCGGCGTAGATGAGGAGCGCCGGGGCGAGGAACGCGACCAGGCCGAGTCAGCGCCCGGAGCATCCTGCCTGTCTTTTCCGCGGCCGCCGCGGCTGGGCTGCCTACGCCCCTAGCCCTTGTAGCACGCCTGATTCATCGTCTGGAGGGCCCGGTCGACCGGCAACAGCCCGCCGGGGAACCCCGCATTCATCACCTGTTCGAAGGTGTCCTTGCACTGCCCCGTGATGAGATTGCGCGGCATGCCGATGAAATACTTGGCGCCTTTCTGGCGCTCCAACAGTTCCTTGAAGTAGGAGGCGTAGGGGCCGCTGAACTCCTTCACGTCGACCTTGACCGCGGTTTGAAGATAGATCGTCTCGATCCACCGCTTTCCCATCTCCGGCGTGGACATGGCGTTGAGGTATTCGGCCGCCAGCTCCTTGTGCTTGCTCGCCGCATTGATCGCGAAGCTCGCGCCGATCCCTCCCGTCTTGCATTCGTTGCAGGCCCCGCCGTCCATCGCCGGGAACTGCATGAGGCCGAGCGGGAAGTCCTTGGGCTGCCCGCCCTTATCCTCGGGCACGAAGGCGCGGCCCGTATACCAACTGCCCATCGGGAGCATCAGCGCGCCCGGTTTGCGGTAGAAATAGTAATGCGATTCGCCGAGCTTGAGCGTCATGAAATTCTTGGGGTATGCACCCGCGTCCACCAGGGTCTTGACCCAGGTGAAGACCGCGACCACGCGCGCATCCTGGAACGAGAGTTTGCCCGTGAAGAGGTTCCGATAGTCGTCCGGCCCCAGCTTGCGCAGAAGCGCCTCGCCCAAGATGTAGGCGCCGGGGAACGGCCGGTCGCCGACGCCCTGCGCGATCGGCGTGACGCCGGCCGCCCGCGCCTTCGTGACGAGGCCGAAGAACTCGGATTGGGTGAACTGGGCGTTCGCCGGCAGGGTGACGCCGAACCTCTTGAGCAGGCTCTTATTGTAGTAGATCTCGTTGGTGTAGCCTTCCTGCGGCAGGCCGTAGGTCTTGCCGTCGACCATCCACACCTTCCGGGCCCAGTCCTGGATGGTCGTCCAATTGACCAGGGTATCGAGCGGGATCACGTAGCCGCTCGTGATGTATTCGGTCTGATCCGGCTCGACATAGAATGCATCCGGGCCTTGGCCCGCCGGCAGGGCCGTCTTGAGCGCCGCGATCAGAGGGTTCTTCTCGTACCACGTGATCTTGACGTGCAGGCCTGGATGGCTCTTCTCTAGATTGCGCGCGGCAAGCTCGCGGAACGCGACCTTGCCGAGTTCGTCCGCCTCGTGGCTCCACACCGTCAGCGTGACGTCCTCCGCGGTCGCCTTCGACATCGCGCCGCCGAAGGCCACCGCCATCATGAGCGCCGCCGCCACCAGGTACCGCCTCGTGAGGCCTGTCATCATGGGTGCCCCCCTCGTGTGGTCACGAGCCGCCCCGCGGCTCCCCGATGCTGAATCGCCAAAGGTCTGAACACGCAGATGTGTACGCAAATGATAATCTACGTAGCGCATCGAGGCAAGTAGCGTGCGCAGGAAGGAACGCGGTGTCCCCCCGGCATAGAGTAGAGCGGTTTCGGCGCACGAGGGCGCACAGGAGGCCTCGATTGGTGCTCACCGCCCACCAGCGAAGCATCGGTGAGGGGATCGACCGGCTGGTCAACATTGAAATCACCGGTCGCGGCGTGATCGGAGAGCTGTACGCCGCCGCGCGGCGGGGGAGGGAGACCCCGCTGTGCCTCGACGCCGCATCCACCCTCCTGGGGCTGGTGCGCAAGGGCGGTGCGGTGGTCCTGGCGACCGGCCTGCCGACCTATCCGTGGTTCGTCGGGGAGCAGGACGGGCCCGTCGGAACGGCGACCCTGGCGCGCGCCCTTGTCCTCGCGGTGGGAGCGCGCCCGGTGATCGTCACCGATCCGGACAACGTGGAGATCTGCGCGGCCGCCCTGCGGGGCGCGGGGCTCCTCGTCAGATCCGTGGAGGACGCGCTGCGGCTTCCCACGACGGCCGCCGTCCTCCCGTTTCCCCTCGGGTGGAGCGAGGCGGCGGCGCGGGCGAAGATCCTGCTCGACACGCTGCACCCCTCGGCCCTCATCGCGATCGAGCGCCCGGGCGCGAACGAGCACGGACAGTATCACTCATCGGGAGGGAAGAGTATCACCGACCACTGCGGGAAGATCGACGCGCTGTTCCAGGCGGCGCGGGAGCGGGAGATCCCCACGATCGGCATCGGGGACGGCGGCAACGAGCTCGGCTGCGCCGCCATCCGCGAAACCGTCCTGCGCGTCGTCCCGTACGGCGCCAAGTGCACCTGCCCGTGCGGGGGAACGGTGGTCCCGACGGTTCCCACCGAATTGGCGATCTTGCTCGAGCGCCCCGAGGTGATGCACACGAGTGACATCGATGCCCGAGTCCATGACCTCTGCGCGGCGGCCGGGGCCAACAACGACGGCCCGGGGCTGCTCGACGTCGGCTCGGATGCCATCCCGGCTCCCCTGCACGGCCACATCGTCGACCTGCTGGGCCAGATGGTGCGGAGCGGGATGGATTTCGGGCGGCTCTACCGCGAGCCGCGCTATCCCTGGCTCTGAGATGACGGCATGACCAGGGGCCGCCTCCCGATCGCCGGCGTGATCGCCGCCCTCTTCGCCGGGGGGCTCACGCCGCTCCCCGGAGACGCCCAGGCCCCGTCGACCCTCACGGTGGTCCAGAGCGCCGCCGTGACGTCCCTCGATCCGGCGGAGCCGCCGGTCTTCCCCGCGCACCCCGCCCGGGACGACGCGGCGTTTCTCGTGTACGACGGCCTCGTCCGGTTCAACGAGCAGTTGACCCTGGTCCCCCAGCTGGCCACATCCTGGACCGTGGCCTCGGATGGGCGCACGTGGACGTTCAAGATCCGGGGCGGGGTAGCGTTCCAGGATGGGTCGCCGCTCACCGCGCAGGCGGTAGTGGCGAATTTCAAGCGGGCGGTCGATCGCCCGACCGACCAGTCCACCCGGCCGCTGTGGGATCCGGTCGAGTCGGTGTCCGCCCCCGACGCGGCCACGGTACAGATCGTGACGAAGGAGCCCCACGGGGCCCTCCTCTATACCCTCGCCGACGGCTCCGCCCTGATCGCGAGCCCCCAGGCGGTGGACACATGGGGCGCGCAATATAAGGTGCACCCTGCCGGCACAGGGCCCTACCAGGTCGACCGGTGGGATGCCGGAACGCCGCTCGAGATGCTCCGCACCCCCCGGTTCTGGGGTGATCGGCCGGGGTTTGACCGGATCGTGTTCCGCGACGTTCCGGACCCCGGCGCCCGGGTCGCGATGATCCGGAGCGCCCAGGCGCAGGTCGCCGAGGGGATCCCACCCGAGAGCGCGGACGACCTCCAGCGCG
>VBAO01000419.1 GCA_005883865.1 Candidatus Segetimicrobium genomatis | reverse complement strand
CTCAAATTTAGAAACTCGAGCACGTCCCAGGCCTTATGTTCGTTGGAGCGCTCTTCAACTTCGATGCGGTTCGGCTGCACCCAGACATTCCAGAACCGCTCACCTGTCTGGCCCGGCACTCCGACCAAGAGGTTCTCGATAACCGACAGATCCTCGAAGAGCAACGGCACCTGGAAAGTTCTCACCAAGCCACTCCTAGCGATCCGATGAGTGGGCCAGCCGGTGATCCTCCGATCCTTGAAAAAGACGTCGCCGCCGTCCGGCCGCAAGCCCCCCACCACGAGATTGAACAGGGTCGTCTTGCCAGCCCCGTTGGGCCCAATCAGCCCCACTATTTCACCCGCGTTGACGGTAAGACTACAGTTGTCGACGACCCGAAGACCCCCGAAAGACTTCTCAATGCGCTCAACTCTCAGCATGCTCGTACCCGTGCCCGGCGGCTGCGATGGCGGTAGGGCCAGAGACCTTGCGGGCGCCGCTGCATGACTAAGACCAACACGACACCCACCACCATCAAGCGGATCTGCGCGAACTGGGAATCACTGACGGGCAGCATCTCGAAGTCGCGCAGGAACCGAGTCGCTTCCATCAGGCTGATGAAGAGCAGGGTGCCGAGCGCGGCCCCCCAGTGGGAACTGCCTCCAATAACGATGCCCGTGAAAATCAGAAAACTCAGGGTCGAGTCGAACTGATCGGGCGAGATGTACCCGATGTAGTGTGCGTACACGCCCCCCGCCAGCCCGGCGAAGGCGGAGCCCAACACCAACGCCGCCAACCGGTAATCGTTGGCATTCTTCCCGAGATTGCCGACAGCCTCGATGCTGTCGCGGATCGCTCGAAGCAACCGTCCGTAAGGAGACTCGGTGAGACGGTGGCTCATGAAGATTGTCAGCAGCACCAGAGCCAAGACCACAACAAGTTGGAGATACAGACGCATTGTCACGTCGAGTGACGGAAAGAACCTCGTCACACCCGTGAGCCCGTTGTTCCCCCCGGTCCAACTGGAATTGATGATGAAAACCTGAACCACCTGGGCAAACCCGAACGACACGATGGCCAGGTAGTCGTCCTGGAGGCGTAGGCTTAGCCGTCCGATTGGATACGCGGCCAATCCGGCCAGCGTAAGTCCAACGACCGGTCCGAGTATCAACGGCACCCCGTGAAGGGTGAGGAGCGCAGAAGTGTAGGCGCCCACGGCGAAGAAGGCCACGAGCCCAAGGTTGAGGAGGCCGGTGTGGCCCCATTGCAGATTAAGGCCAAGGCCAAGCAGCGCGTAAATCCCGCCGAACATCAAAATTGCCACGAGGTAATCGGTCATCGGTTATTTAGCGAAGAGCCCGCGTGGTCGGAGCAGCAGCACGAGCGAAAGGAAACCGAAAGCAACCGCCACCTTGTAGGCGGGGCTGATCCATACCGTAGACACCTCCATCGCCACGCCGATCACAATCCCACCAACGACGGCCCCCGGGAGGCTGCCGACACCGCCGAGCGTGGTGGCGGCGAACATCGCCAGTAGCAGCCTCCACCCGAGCAGCGGATCAACATCAATTTTCGCGCCAAGCAAGACGCCAGCGGCCGCGGTGACGAGACCGGCGACCATCCAAGTAATCCGCAGGACCCGCTCAGAGTCGATCCCGCTTACTCGAGCCAGTTCCGGCACGTCGGCAACGGCGCGCATTTCGGCCCCTATGCGGGTGCCGTGCACCAGCGCATACAGGAGCGCTACAAGCACGGTCGCACCGGCCACCACCGCGAGATCGATAGGGTTCACGCGCACTATGGAAAAAGAGAGGTCTCGCATCACGGGAAGCCGGAAGTTCTTGAGCTCTGTTCCCCAGATGAATCCGATCATGCCTCGAATCAGCAGCGCCACCCCGATCGACGCCCCGAAGAGCGCGACCGTTGGTGAGCGGCGGAGCGGACGGAAGGCTACGCGATACACTAGCAGGACAATGCCCGCGGTAACGACGATGCCGACAATGGCTGCGACACCTAATGGGAACGCGAAGAAAACGT
The DNA here is from genome assembly GCA_005883865.1 of Candidatus Segetimicrobium genomatis. Classification (GTDB taxonomy): domain Bacteria; phylum Sysuimicrobiota; class Sysuimicrobiia; order Sysuimicrobiales; family Segetimicrobiaceae; genus Segetimicrobium. The sequence goes on along the minus strand of VBAO01000419.1, from coordinate 2,121 downwards.
TGAACGCAAACGTGAGATAGGCCGCGAGCGTTAGGAAGTCGCCTTGCGCGATGTTGGGGAATCGTTCGACGCCCCAGATGAGCGTAAGACCCAGCGACGCCAGGGCAACCATCGAGCCAAGAACGATTCCGTTCACGGTGGATTGCAGCAGTACCTGGATCACTCCTAATAAACCCTGGACAAGCGGATTGCAACCACGCGCGCCCTTTGCATTGGTCGCCCCTCACCTCTTTGCTTGATACAGCACATCCCGGGGAAAGTTCGAGAGATCTTCGTACCCCTCATCTGTGATCGCCAGGACGTCTGAGTGACGAAATCCGCCTAAACCGGGCACATACACGCCCGGCTCCATGGAGTTCACCATTCCGGCCCGANNNCGCCGACCCGATCATGATCCCGTGCCCATGGCCCGCGCCGTGCCGGATATACGCGCCGTAACCGTGCTTTTCAAGGATGTCGCGTGTCAGCTTGTCTATCTCTGCTGCCCTCCGACCGGGGCGGATCGCAGCCTTGCCCGCATCAAAGGCTTCATTCACGGCGTCCAATGCCCGCTGCTCATCCGCGTTCGGCTCTCCGAATACAAACGTGCGTTCCAACTCCATTACATATCCGGAAATGACAGGGAACACGTTGAGGGCGACGACTTCCCCTCGCCGGATGCGCTTCCCAGTCGGGTGAAGATGCGGAGTGAGCGTGTGAAAACCTGAGTGACAGTAGGCGTATGTACTGGAGAGGGCACTGGGGAGGAGCGCTGCTAGGGTTCGATCAATCTCTCTCACCGCATGAGACGCTACTTCCAACTCCGTCGTGTTTTCGTGCAGCGCGTCGAGAAATGCGTTGGCGCCGATTCTCGCGATAGCCCCCCCTAGTCTCAGCAGGGCGAGTTCCTCGGCGGACTTCACAAGACGCATTTCGCGAAGACCCGGCGTCACATCGACAAATCGGGCCTGTTCAAACCGATCGGTCAACCGCTGGTGCAAATGGAGCGGAATGGTTTCGAGTTCGATCCCGATTGTCGATCGTTGCAGACGATGTGCGGTGAGAAAATCAACAACGGATTGGAGGACCGCGTCATACGCCGGTCGATTGTCTGGGTAGGGGCGCAAGTCCGTAATCCAGGAATTGTGGGCCGCGTTCTCGTGTTCGATCGCGGCCTCGATGAGCGTCGCATCTCCGCTCTGCGACAGCACAAGAGCCATCGGTCGACCCCATTCGGATAGCAACGGCACGCCGCCGATGTAGTAGACGTGGTCTGCCGTATGCAGAATCGCCGCGNGCGGCCCTGCATTTCCACGTCTGAAAAGATTCCCACTGCGTCACCTCCATTTGAATCTGCCGCCGACCCGTCCTCCCAAACCGGCCGTCGGCTTCCAGAGACGAGCCATGGCGTTCGCATCCGCAGCAATGACGATCGGACGACGGATGTACTCGGCGGGATCTTGCTAACACCTCCTCCAGCGTATATGAGATTTCCTTCGGCGAGTGCATCTCATCAGACGGGTGCGTCAATACCTACTCCTCGATGGCGACCGCCCGCACCGGGAACCCACTCGCGCCGACGACCTTCGGAGGCAACGCGACCAATAAGACCCGTGGCCGACTGAGTTTCTCTAGGTTACAAAGGTTTTCAATAATCGGAATGTTGTGGTCTCTCAATAGAATCCGATGCGCTGGTCGGTCCCCGGGTGCGTCGGGCGCGATAGCATCGATACCCAAGATGCTAATCTGTTTGCCGAGCAACCACTGTACCCCCTCCGCTCCGAGGTAGGGAGCTTGTCCGTATTCGGACTCCCACCATTGTTCGTTAGTCCACGTTCGGTACTTCTTCCCCACCCCGACATGTAGCAAGACGCCTTCGGTCGGTCCGACGTTTTCGTTGGCGCTCGTCATCGCTTGTTCCAGATCAGTGACGGTGATTTCAGACCGTGCACTCTTGTGACGGAGGTCCAGCACAACCGCGTGTGTGACGAGGTGCTCCAACGGGATTTGGTGGATCGCCAGACCGGTCTCGGGATTATAATGACGGGGGGCATCGACATGAGTGCCCAAATGGTTTTGGAGAATGCAGCAATCGTCGACCGCTTGATAACCTGACGTGCTGCGAGTGCTGCTGTCAAACAC
>VBAO01000422.1 GCA_005883865.1 Candidatus Segetimicrobium genomatis | reverse complement strand
CCCAGATGAGCAGGGTGGGCGCTTTCATCCGGTGGATCCGTTTCTTCAGCCCCTTGTCCGGGATGGGCCAGATGAATTTTCCGGTGGCGCCCATGGCCCACGTGAGGCGGACGCGCGCGGCGAGCATGGCCTCCTCGTCGTCCGCGGGCGGAAACATCCGCCGCGCAGCATCCCCGGCGGGGTCGCGGAAGATGTGACCGGGGAGTTGCCGGGGGTCCAGCAGCATCCAGTTGGTGATGGGGTCGGCGTCGCGCCAGAAGCCCAGGGGGTCGATGAGCGCGACACGGCGGGCACGGTCCGGGTCGGCCGCGGCCACCTCGCACGCCACCATCGCGCCGAAGGAGTGGCCCACGAAGGCCGCGCTCGCCACGCCCAGCCCCTCCAGCAGCTCTTCGTAACAGACGACCAGGTCCCACAGTCCGTCGAGATGGTAGATCTCGTCCGGCGCTCCGGGAGTCGTGCCCGGGTGCTCGGGAGCGTGCACCGTGAAGCTCCGGGCGAGCTCGTCCAGAAACGGATCCCAGGTCAGGCCCCAGGGGCCGTGGAAGAAGACGACGGCGGGACCGTCTCCCTTCGACAGGACCCTCATGTGGACCTGGCCCTGCCAGACGGAGAACGTCCGCTCTCGGAGAGGGGTCAGGTACTCCTCCCGACGGCTGCACGCTGCGGGGCGGACCCTCGCAGCCCTTCCGGCCACCAGTGGTTCACCCAGCCGTCGTCGGCCCAGCTGTCTCGAAGGTGCGGCAAGACCTCCCGGGCGAAGAGGTCGATGTTCTTCAGCGCCAGCTCGTGAGGCATCGAGCCGATCTGCAGGAGCACCATGAGGTTCCCCACGCGGAGGCCTCTGATGACTTCCTCCTTGAGTCGGTCGCGGACGGTGGCCGGGCTGCCGGCGATGACGTAACCCTTCTCCACGAAGTCACGGTACCGGAGGGTCTTGGGGTTCTCCGCGCGCCTCACGGGATTGCTCGTGGTGGCCACGAGGCTCCGGTAGTCCTGGTTCCCGGGCGGGGAGAACCACTGGGCCGGCACGTGGAGGCACTTGTGGTAGAAATACTCCACATGCCGCGCGTACTCTTCCTCGGCGCGGGTATCCGTCTCGGAGACGGCCACGAGCTGGAGGAAGCCCGCGCGGTAGGGGTTCGCGTCTCGCCCCCGCTCGGACACCACCTCCCAGTACCGGTCCATCATCGTCCGCGCCGAGCGGGCGCCCGCGTAGCTGAGGAAGCAGTAGCAGACATCGTTTTCGACCGCGAAGTCGAAGGTGCTGATGCTCCCCGAACCCGGGACCCACACCGGCGGGTGGGGCCGCTGGATGGGACGAGGCCACAGGTTCACGTTCGCCAACTGATAGTACCGACCGTTCCAGGGGAAGATCTCCCTGGCCTGCCAGGCCTTGAGGGTCAGGGCGAAGGCTTCGCGGTAGCGCTCCCGATGTTCCATCGGCGTGATGCCGTAGCAGAGGTTGACATCCATCGGGCTGCCCAGGGGTAGGCCGGCCACCAGCCGCCCGCCGCTGATGCAGTCCAGCATGGCGTACTCTTCGGCGACGCGGATGGGTGGGTTGGAAGTGGGAAGGGTGGCGCCCATCTGGACGATGGCGACGTTCATGCCGGTGGTGAGCTTGGCGAGGACGCTGCCCATGAGGTTCGGGCTCGGCATGAAGCCGTACGCGTTCTGGTGGTGCTCGTTGGTGCAGACGCCGTCGAGGCCGCTCCGAGCCGCATACAGCAACTCGTCCAGCGTCCAGTTGTAGTACTGCCCCACCCGGCGCGCGTCGGCCAGTTCCCACCACGGAGGCGTGACCCAGACGGATTCGTAGCGCTTCTCGAAATCCGGGGGCAGCTCCCGGTGGGGCATCAGGTGAAACGCGCTGATTTTCATGTTCTACCGGCAGACCCGTTCACAGAATTTGCTCCCCGAATTTCGCGAGCGCGGCCTTCGACAGGACCAGCCCCAAACCGGGGGCGTCCTTCAAGGTCAGCCAGCCTTTGGCGATCCGCGGCGGGTCCTCGAACAGCTCGGCCTGTAGCGGGTCGCGCTCAGGATCGGTGAAGGACTCGACGATGCAGCCGGCGGGACTAGCGGCGACGATGTGGGCGTGGATAAAGCAGTCGTGGTGGGGAGCCACCTGAACGTGGTTGAGCTCGCACAGCGCGGCCAGCTTGCGGCCCTCGGTGAATCGCCTCTTCTTCCAGAAGCGCGCGGCAGCCGTACCCGGTCAACTCGCTTTCACCCGCGGATAACGGAATGCGGGTCTGCCGGGCCAGCAGCTTCAGCTCGCGGCGGTCGTCGGCCCAGCGCACCGGCTCCTCCAGCCAGCGTGGCCGCAGGGGCTCCAGCAAGCGCGCGCCTTCGATCGCGGTGGCCAGATCCCACCCCCGATTGACATCGACCATCAGATCCTTGTCGTCGCCAATGACCTCGCGGACGACGGCCAGTCGCTCGATGTCCCCGGCCAGCCCGACGCCACCGGCCTTGGCCTTGAAGGCCGTGTGCCCCTGTGCCTTCAGCATCTCCATCTCGTCGCGCAGCTCGGCCAGGTCCTTGCCGTCTCGGTAGTAGGCGCAGGTGACATAGCACGGGACCTCGCGGCGGTAGCCGCCAAACAGCCGGTACAAGGGCAGGCCGGCAACCTTGCCGACGATGTCCCACACGGCGATGTCGACGGCGGCGGAGATTCGCACCAGCGCTTCGCGGGACCAGCCTCGTTCGTGCGCCCGGCGCTGCCAGGTCAGGGCGAAGAGCGTCTGGTATACCC